>QHOV01000209.1 GCA_003218885.1 Verrucomicrobiota bacterium
CCACTGCTACATGCGAGGCATCCACGGCCGGGAAAAAAACGAGGATATCTTTATTTAGTGATGAACGACGAGTGATGAATGATGAATCATTTACGTTTGCGCCGTCGATTTATCGTTTCGCGCTCGCTGAATCATGGAGTTTCTTGTCCTGCACTGCTTCAGCAGGCGCGAAATGTAAACCATTATGTATTGACCACTCGTCACTCATCACTTCATTCCCCCATCACCGTCACGACAATCGTTCGGTCGCGGGAGCGGACGTCGCATTCCAGGTGAATGATCTGCTGCCAGGCACGGTCAACGAAGGTCCGAGGAGCGTGGCTTGTAGATGCGAGTGACCGTTGCCGTCATGCCAGGCTTGCTCGTGACCGTACTCTCGGCTCGGCGGAATCAGGCGATCCAACATCTGAGGAAGATCCTTTTTCAAGCCCGGCTCGAACTCAATCGTGCCAATCGCGCCGGTGCTGCCCACGACGAAAACCTGGGCCATACCGGTCTTGATGCCGGATTGGCCGACGATGCGGCTGACGGCATCGCTGAGATCTTGCATGTCGCCGTGGCCGCGCGTGTGGATGGCAAATGATTCTTGAAAGACCATCGCGATCTCCTCCGGGCGACGATTCCAAGCTGACTCTATGCGTCAGTTTATTGATCCATCCGCTTACCGCTTGCAAGGACCGCCTGAGCCTTCGATAATATCCTCATCCTCCGCTTGCATCGGCCGACCTGCCTGACGACGAATCTATCATGTTCCGGATGCGAAGGTCACTATCCTGGTTGGGGTTCTGGGCCTGTCTGGCCTGGGCATGTTCTCAAGCTCGGGCACAGTCCGTCAGTTTTCATAACGATGTGATGGCGGTGCTGTCCAAAGCGGGTTGCAATCAAGGGGTGTGCCACGGCAATCAGAACGGCAAGAATGGTTTCAAGCTGTCGTTGCGGGGCGAAAACCCGGACTGGGATTATAGCGCTTTGACGCGCGACATGCTGGGCCGACGGATCAACAATGATCGCCCGGCTGACAGTTTGATCTTGCTCAAGCCCACCGCCACTATTCCACACGAGGGAGGCCGGCGGTTCGGCGTCGATTCGCCGGAGTATCGCATCCTAGCCGGGTGGATCGCCGCTGGAGCGCCGCCCGATCCGCCCAATGCGCCAGTTTTGAAAAACATTTTCGTCACGCCCTCCGAGCTGGTCCTCCCGTCGAGATTTCTCCCCAAGGAGAAGTTGCCAATCCGATAGCCCGCAGCGCCAGCAAGGGCCCAATCGAAACCTCTATCCTCGTCCGCTACCTCGATCGGCGCGCTACCGTGCAACTTGCTTTTGTTCGCGCACGTCCTGGCTTCCAGTGGCGCGAAGTCTCCGAGACGAATTACATCGATCATTATGTCTTCGCCAAACTGCGAACCTTGCGAATCTTGCCTTCAACGATTTGCTCCGACGCGGTGTTTCTGCGCCGCTCGTATATCGACACGCTAGGCATTTTGCCGACTCCAAAAGAGGTCCGCACTTTCCAGGAAGATCTTCGTTCTGACAAGCGCGTCTGGCTCATCGATCAACTGTTGAACCGGCCGGAGTTCGCCGATTTCTGGGCTTTGAAATGGTCTGACGTGCTGCACAACGAAGAAAAGACGCTGGACCGCAAAGGCGTCCAAGCCTTTCATCATTGGATTCGGGACTGCATCGCCCAAGGCAAGCCGCTCAATGAATTTGCCCGCGAGTTGATCGCCGCCAAAGGAAGCACCTATCGCCATCCAGCCACCAACTTTTATCGCGCTCTGCGCGATCCGGAAAGCCGGGCCGAGGCCTTTGGGGAAGTGTTTCTGGGCATCCGTTTGCAATGCGCCAAGTGCCACAATCATCCGTTTGACCAATGGACGCAGAAGGACTACTACAGCTTGTCGGCCTTCTTCGCTCGCATCCAGTACAAGATTCTGGAAAACCGGCGTCAGGACCGGCTCGATGGACATGAGTTCAACGGCGAGCAAATGGTTTGGGAAGCACGGAAGGGGGAAGTGGAGCAGCCGCGAACACATGAGCGAATGTCGCCACGCTATCTGGGCGATGACACGCTGAAGTTGGCCGGCGACGTCGACCGACTGGAAGCGTTGGCCGACTGGGTGGCTCGACCCGACAACCCGTTCTTCGCACGGACTCAGGTCAATCGCATCTGGTATCATCTGCTGGGCCGCGGGATCGTGGAGCCGAACGACGACTTCCGCGCATCCAATCCGCCGTCGAACGGTCCTCTGCTCGAGGCCCTGACTCGGGATTTTGCGGCTCACCACTTCGATCTGCGTTACCTAGTCCGGACGATCATGAACTCACGCACATACCAATTGGCCGCCGTTCCTAATGAAACGAACCAAGAGGATGAAATCAATTTCTCGCACGCCCTCCTTCGGCCGCTCCAGGCCGAGCAGCTACTGGATGCCTTAAGCCAAGTGAGCGAAGTCCCCGTCAAGTTCACCAGTTATCCGCTAGGGATGCGCGCTGGCGAGATGCCGGGAGTCCGTCCAGCGATCAGTCGAGAGCAGCACCCCACCAGTGGCGAGCTATTCCTCAAGCAATTCGGCAAACCGGATCGCCTCCTGACCTGCGAATGCGAGCGCTCCGACGACGCCACCTTGGGCCGGGCTTTTCAATTGCTCACCGGCGAGCTGCTCAACCGCCTGCTGACGGCGCCGGACAATCGCCTGGGTCGCCTGTTAGCTGCCGGCAAATCGGACCGCGAGATCGTCGAAGAGTTGTACGTCGCCGCCCTCAGCCGTCCGCCAAACCAAACCGAATTGAAGACGGCTGTTGACTTCATCGCCAAATCCAAGAATCGTCGCGCCGGCCTGGAAGACTTCCTCGGCGGCCTCTTGAACTCCAAAGAGTTCCT
>QHOV01000210.1:0-935 GCA_003218885.1 Verrucomicrobiota bacterium
AATGAGAATTAATTTTTGAGGTTTCATGTTCGTTTTTCTTTCTTGTTTTCCCGGTTGGTTTGACCCTGTTACTGCCAAATCTGAAAAGGGGGGAAGAAAGTCCCCGGGAAGCGGCTCCCTGCCTGACCCCGATGTTCCAGATGCCGCCGAGTTTGAAAAAATTTGGCCAGCTTGGCAAGAGAGAAATTCTGCCCGCGAATCAAGCGAATAGACGCGAATAAAAAGCAAATAGGATGTCGGGGTCCATTCGCGTCAATTCGCGTGGATTCGCGGGTAACCTGCAAATCTTTACAGATCGCTAGCAGCCAACTGCGCGAAAAACTTCGCCAGTTGCGAACGCACCGCTTGAAACGAAAGCCGCTCCAGTGCGCGCTCTTGCGACTCGGCGACAATTGCACCGCGTAATTCAGCATTTTTCAACAAATCGAGCGCCATCGAAGCGATCTCGGTAATCGTTCGGCCTTCGCCACAAGTTTTCGCAAATGCAATTCGTTCGATTGCGCCGTCGCCGCCTACGCACGCGACGCGGCAGAGAAGAGCGTCGCCCGCCACCTGGCCCGGCACGTGGCTGCGGTCCAGCTGCAAAACAACCTTATGTCGCGCTACATCGCGCAGATAATCCGGGTAGGGCTTCTGTTTCTCAATTAGCGGAAGTTTCCCCTCGGGAAATCTTAGCTCGTCGAGCAGTCGGCGCCCTTTATGTCCGTCGAGATTAAGCACGCTTACCGGTTCACCTGTCGCTTCACAAAGCTGGCGCGCGACCAAAAGCGCCGCGAAGTGATTGCGCGATGGCACGTCCCATTCGCGTGTGCCCACGAAAATTCCCGATTGCTCGTTTGCTGGCAAAGAAAAGTTCCATCGTTGATCCTCGACCGGGTAGGGGGTTGGAATAAACGTCACTGTTGCGGGATCGCGTTTAGTACGAACGCGCTGAT
>QHOV01000210.1:1047-2584 GCA_003218885.1 Verrucomicrobiota bacterium
GAACCGGTGTGTCCTCTGCGATCGCGCGTCGTGCGTCGCGATGAAAAGCTCCCAACGTGCACGCAGCAAAAGCATGAAAATTGATCGGCGGATGCGCGCCTTCGCCTGGGCCGGGCAACTTATGAAACTGCTGTTCTTGGTCGCGTCCCCCGGGGTTGAGAACAGTCAAACGAAAATTCTCCGCACTTTTTGGCGTCATTGACAGCTTAGCCCCGGTTTAACGCTTTAACGCTTCAACCATTTAAGGTGGCGAAGCCATTCATTCGTCGAGATTGCCCGACGGCCGCGCCGCTGATTTCAGGAGGGTCTGGTCCTCATCCTCTTGATCGAGCGGTTTCACCGGGATTGCGCGCCGGATCTCGGCTGGTTTCTTCTCCTCCGATTGGACTGGGATCGCTTTCCGAATCGGTTCGACCGGGACCGCTTTCCGGATCTCCGGAGCGGATTGTGTCGTTCCAGTATTCGGCTGATTTTGGTTTGCGGTGTTACTGGCCTGGTTCACCTCATTCACGCTTTCCGTATTGTCCGTGTTCTGATTTTCAGCCGTTTCCGTTGCCGGCTGCGGAGCCGGCTCTGGTTTCAGTGTCGGCTTGAGAGAATTATAGGGGTCCTTGTCAGCTAACAACGCTGGACTTCTTATGACAACCGGGATGACGTCACTTAGATCCACAGCCAGCGCAGCGCGCGGCAAATCGCTGGCGGGAAACTCGCGAGCAAGGCGAGCACGCGGCTCGCCATGGACAGTGCAAGGTTCAGTGGGCGCTTGCGACGGTGTCGCAATCTCCATATACGTGGTGCGCCGCTGAACGGTATCGCCGTTCGCCGTTTTTAGAGCGTCATAACATTTGTCGGTAGCCAGCAAGCCGGACCTCGAGCAAATCTCAACCTGCTTCAGATTTTCCGGCTGCTTAATTTCTCGCGGCGGATAACTCGTGGCAGCGGCATTCATGATGTCGACCCAAATCGGTAGCGCCAGCTCCCGCCCAAACGCGCCGCGATAAATCTTTTGCGGCTTATCAAAGCCTGCCCACACGGCGCAGGTGAAATTGGAATCATATCCGGCGAACAGCGCATCAGTGAAATCGTAAGCGGTGCCGGTTTTACCCGCTGCAGGCATTTTCTTCAGACCAAATTGTGTAAAGGCAGCCTTGCCCGTTCCTGATTGAAGCGCGTCTGCGAGGCAGGAATGAACTTCGTACGCGGTTTCAGGTTTCGTGACCAGTTTCCGGACGCTCTGCTGCTTCCCATCCCAAACCAGTGTTCCGTCCTTTTCTTCAATGCGCTCCAAAATGTGCGGTGCGTTTGGTCGCCAACCGCCGTTTGGGAAGATCGTGTACGCGAGGGCGAGTTCGGCCAGCGTAACCTCGCTGCTTCCCAGAAACGTGGCTGGATAAGAGCGCAGCGGCGAACGGATTCCCGCCGCGGAGCAAAGATGCAACACTGCATCGACTCCGGCGTCCATTCCGATTCGGACAGTTGCGCCATTTTTTGATTTGACCAGCGCCTGCCTTGCCGTCATCGCGCCTTCGTAACGGTT
>QHOV01000041.1 GCA_003218885.1 Verrucomicrobiota bacterium
TTCATATATTCGCCTTTTCGCTCACGCGATCGCTTCCGCAAGCAACTCCGCCATGTGTTTCGGACGCGCGTTGCTAAGATCGGCGATTTGATGGCGGCAACTTGTGCCTGAGGCAATGATTTCGCTTCCCGCTGGCTGACTGTCGATTGCGTCGAGCAAGCGCTGGGCGACCTGGATGGAGAGATCGTATTTCTCTGCGAGCGCGCCAAATGCGCCTGCCATTCCGCAGCAAGCGGTGTCGAGTACCGTCGCTTCCCTGCCCGGCAACCGTTCCGCCAGCCTGAGCATGAATGCCGGATCCATGATCGACTTTGCGTGGCAATGCGGATGAATCGCGATTGTCGCCGGCCGATTGTCGAATCGAAGTGCGTCCGGCTCTTGCGCGAGTAGATCGTCCACGAATTTTTCGAACAGGAAACAGCGCTTCGCTACCTCCTCTGCGTTTTCGATTTTCAGCTCGCGATAGTCTTCGACGAACATCGACCAACAGGAGGGCTCGAGGAAGAGAATGGGAGCGCCGGAAAGTTGAGAGTTGAGTGATGAGAGTTGAGAGATGTTATGTTTTGCGAGTTTTGCTGCGGCATCAAGGTTTCCGACGCTGAATGCTGGTCGTCCGCAGCAACGCCGATTTTCTACGAGCGAAACCTTAAAACCGAGCGCTTCCAAAACTTTCACCGCAGCGATGCCAATGTGCGGTTCGTGATAACGCACGAAGGTGTCGTCCCAGAGGATGACCTGGCCGCGCTGTTGTAGCGGCGCTCTATGAGCGCCGTCCGGCGGTCGCAGACCGCCGCTACAGTGTTTCGCGAACCATTTGTCGAATCGTTCACTCGCGTAATGCGGCAGGGAACGCTTCGCAGAAATTCCAAGCGTCTTCTCCATTGCCACACGTGCGACCCTGGACCCGAGAGCCCGATTAGCGAGCCTCGGCATCGCGCAGCCGATTCGCCCTAAAAAATCGACGTTGCTGAAGATTCGCTCGCGCAACGGCAGCCCATCGCGGCGCCATCGTGCGTAAAGCATCTCGGCTTTAAGCAATGCGAGATTCACGTTCGAGGGGCATTCGGGTGTGCAACCTTTGCAGGAAAGACAATTGCTGAGCGCGTCATGGAGTTCTTCGGATTTCAACGGATCGTGTCCGTTCACGCGCAGCTCAAGCGCGGCGCGAATGATGTTGGCGCGGCCACGCGTGGACATGACTTCTTCGCCGGTGGCCATGAATGTCGGGCACATAATGCCGGTCTGTTTGAGGCAGCCGCCGCAGCCGTTGCATTGCTCGAGATTGCCGACGAACGAACGGTCCTTGAACGCGAATGCGAGCGCCGGCTCGAATGGCAGTGTGAGCGGCCGCGTAAAATTTTCGCGCAGATGATTGTCGATCTTGTGGCGACCGTCGCTGAAAATTTTCCCAGGATTGAAAATGTTCTTCGGATCGAATGTGCGCTTAATCTCGCGCAAGACTTCGAGCAGCTCGTCGCCCAGCTGGTCACGCATATACTCGGTGCGCGCGATGCCGACGCCGTGCTCGGCGGAGAGCGAGCCTTTGAATTGACGCACCAGCGCGGAGGTTTGATCGGCGACTTGCCGGAATTTTTTTAGATCGGTGGCGCTATGCAGGTCGAGCACTGGTCGTACATGAAGCAATCCGCTGGCAGCGTGACCGTAGTAGCTTGCTTCCAGCCCAAGCGGTTTCATAATCGATTCCAACCCGTGCACGTATTCGGGTAATTGCGCGGGGCGAACGGCGGCGTCTTCGATGAACGCCACCGGTTTCGCTGGCCCAACGCAACCGGTCAAAAGCGAGAGACCGGATTTGCGCACCGACCAGACAAGGTTCATTTGAGCTGCATCGGTGAGAATTTTCGTGCGCAGTCCGATCTTTCTGGATTCCAGAATGGACAACCGCTCTGCAACGTCGTCGTAGAATTCGACGATCAAAATCGCTGCGCACGGTTTCGTATCGAGTTCGAGCAAATCGCGCGCCGCTTGAAAATGAAGTTGGCCTTTGGTTTGATCGAGCAAGGGCCGATCGATGTGTTCAATCGCAGCAGGCTTCAAATCGAGAAGTTCAACCGTGGCCTGCATTGCTTCTCCCACTGATGCGAAGAAGATCAGACCCAAACCTTTCTCGCGCGGGAGCGGAGAGATTTTCAGTTCCGCGGAGAAGATCGCTGCGAGCGTCCCTTCGCTGCCCGCGAGAATGTTGGTCAGATCATTCGGCGTGCGCAGAAATCTTTCAATGCCGTAACCTGGCCAGCGTTTGATCAAACCGGGTGGCCAGCACTCAGTCATTTCAGCGCTCGCCGCGCGAATGAGGTTCCCGATCCTTGTGCGCTCGGCATCCAGCGAGTCGTTCGTCGAACCGATCTTCTCGATTCGACCGTCGGCCATGACGATCTCAAGCGAAATCACGTGATCGGCGGTTGTCCCGTAAATCGGGCAACGCGCGCCTGAGGAATTGTTCGCGATCATACCGCCGAGCGTTGCGCGCGAACTCGTTGCCACATCCGGGCCGAAACAAAATCCGCGTGGTTTCAAAAAATCGTTTAGTTGATCCAGCACAACGCCCGCCCCGACCCGCACGCTTAGTTTTTCAAGATCGAGCTCCGCGATCTGGCGGTTGTAACGCGAGCACTCGATGATCAATCCCTCGCCAATCGCGTTCCCGACCAGACTTGTGCCAGCGCCACGCGGCGTGACGGAAAGACCTGCATCAGCAGCAGCCCGAATGACGAGGCTTGCTTGTTGCGCGCTTTTCGGAAATGCGACGCCGATCGGTTCGATCTGATAAATCGACGCGTCAGTCGCATAAAGTTGACGCGTCAGATTATCAAAGCGCGCGTCGCAACCGGTTTGCCTGATTTTCCGTTCCTGGGTGGAAGTCATCTCTTGACTTCCAATATCACACGCGCGAGGCCGATTAAAGAGTGCACTCCAGCGCGTGGAACATTCTGACATTCGATCAGGGCGCGGCTAGACGGTTACCATAAATGCGATAAAGTTGCGCGCGTGAACCGCCTGTATTTCAGCGACAATTTGGAATGGCTGCGCGACAGGCGCGAGTTCCCGGACGCGAGTGTCGATCTTTGCACCTCTATCCGCCCGATAATGGAATGAACCCGGTCGCAACGAAGAATGGACAGAGGCTGCGGGACACTGGACTTGAAGCAGTGGGGGAAGTCCCCTGGGGCACGCATTTCAGCATCTTTTACGAAACGAAAAAGGATTTGCTCGAAATTGTGGTGCCGTTCTTTAAAGCCGGGCTGCAAGCCAACGAGTTCTGCCTCTGGATCGTGGCAAACTCCGAATTGCTAACGATCAACGAGGCAAAGGCGGTTTTATATGCAGCTGTCCCTGACTTCGACCGGTTGTTAAAGAATGGGAACATTGAAATCGTGCCGTATTACAAATGGTTTCTGACTGGTCGCGCGGTAAACGTTCGTAAAGCGATCGCTCGGTTCCGCCAAAAGGTTAGCGAGGCAGCGAACAGGGGATTTAGCGGCACGCGGCTGACTGGCAGTCCTGCCTGGATGCGAAACAATCTGCGCGCGCGGAGCTTTCGCGAATTCGAACAAAAATTCGATGGCCAGCTCACGCGTGAGCAAATGATCGCGGCTTGCACTTTTCCGCTCAGACTTAGCGGTGCCGAGGATATTCTCAATGTGGCGCGGACACATCAATTCGCCGTCACGGTGCGAAAAGGCGCTTGGAAGCGAGTTGAGATAGCCGATATCGAGTCGGCAAAGAGAGAAGCCAGACAAACCACCAGCCCGGAGCTGGACCAGCTCACGTTTCGGCAGCGCGAAATATTGCAGCTTGTGGCAAAAGGACAGAATACAAAGCAAATCGCGGATTTGCTGGGGATCAGCGTCAAGACAGTTGAGGCGCATCGCCTCCAGCTAATGCGCCGATTGAAGATCGACAATATCCCCGGCTTGGTGCGATTTGCAGTTCGCACCGGGTTGGTTTCGTCCGAAAGTTAACGAATCAGCTCAGCCGAAGGCGCATCGTATAAGGGTTTCCCTAATTGCGAGTTCGTTAGGCTGGACTCACTCGAAAGGGAGAATCGAGAGTAACTCTTTCGCGAGGGGAAGAAACCTTCCTGACGCGCCGTGACGCGAAAACGCGAATGGGTCGATGGTGTGGGCGAAGCGAAGGAAATCATGTACCGCACTTGTGTGTCCGAATTGCAGCTTGGAACGCGCGATCAGGCCGATCGCGGCGAGCACGTTATGCTCCCCGACCGGAAGCAATGGCTGCGGAAGACCGGACTCCCGGTAGTGGGAGATGTGCCGTGGGGTTCACATTTCTGCATTTTTTATAAAACGAAGAAGGATCTGCGAGATATTCTCGTCCCCTTTTTCAAGGCGGGGTTGGAAGCTAACGAGTTTTGCCTTTCTTATATCGGCAGTCACGAATTTCTGACCGTAAAGCACGCAGAGAACGCCTTCCGCAAGGAGCTGCCTGATTTCGAGCGGCAATCGAAGAACGGCAACATCGAGATCGTGACTCGCAAGAAGTGGTTTGGCGCGAATGGTATGCTCGACCTCTCCAAAGCAACTGGCCGGTTGCAAAAGAAACTTGATCGAGCGCTCGCCCGAGGGCTTAAGGGCCTGAGATTTCACGGGAGTTCCGCGTGGCTGCGCGCCCGTTTACCTGAAGGCGCGTTTTGCGAGTACGAGGAAAAACTGAATTCCATGCTGGCAGGTCAGCCAATGATTATAGCTTGCACTTTTCCGCTCACGCTGACCGGAGCCGAGCAAATCCTCGACGCGGCGCACACACACCAGTTCGCGGTTACGGTTCGGAACGGAATCTGGAAGCGGGTCGAGATAGCCGACATCGCCGCGGCAAAGAAAGAGGCGAGAAATATCGATCCAAAATTGGAGCAGCTCACATTTCGGCAGCACGAAATATTACAGCTTGTCGCAAAAGGACAGAATACAAAGCAAATCGCGGATTTGCTGGGGATCAGCGTCAAGACGATTGAGACGCATCGTCTCCAGCTAATGCGCCGAGTGAAGATCGACAATGTCCCTGGCCTCGTCCGGTTCGCGATTCGCACCGGGTTGGTTTCGCCGGAAGAGTAAAGAGCGGGTCAACGCTGAGCTAAATTGATCTAAGGTTTTCCCTCTAAGGCTTTCCCTAATGGCGGGGCAACCCGCAGTGTCGAGTATGCCCTGTGAGCGATCATCGAGTTCGCGACGAGCGCAGGCAGGCCGAAGAGGCTCTCGCCAGATTGCGACGCCAGTACGAATTAATTCTGAATTCAGCGGGCGAAGGAATTTATAGTGTCGATCTTGATGGAAACTTCACCTTCATTAACCCGAAAGGGGCGGAGCTGCTCAAGTGGACAGTCGCCGAGCTTCTGGGCAAGCCGGCTCATGCCACAATTCATCACACCAAAAGTGATGGGAGTAAGTATCCGGTCGAAGCGTGTCCCGTCCACGCCAGTCTCCGCACCGGGGCAACGCAGCGCGTAACGAACGACGCCTTCTGGCGAAAGGATGGCACGTCCTTTCGCGTCGATTATGTCTCCGCTCCGATTAAAGAAGGTGGTCAGACCGTCGGCGCCATCGTTACCTTTAGAGACATCACCGAGCCCTTTAGAGACATCACCGAGCGGAAGCGCGCTGAGAAACGATTGATCGGGCTACTTTCGATTGGGATTTCTCGGGGTGATCGGCCAAAGTAGCCCACTACCGCTTGCTCGAGCAAGCTGACATCATCAATCGCGCACAGGAAGCGATCATCATCCGGAACTTGGAAGATGATGACATTAGCTTTTGGAACGAGGGCGCGGAACGTTTGTACGGTTGGAGTGCCGAAGAAGCGTTTGGAAAGCCATCGGCAAACTGATCTGGAAATGGGGAATGGGGTCAGAGCTTATTAATCGACACAAAACAGCCGTGACTACAGCAAATCCAGCTGCGCGGTTTCCGGCATTGTCTCGGCGAAACGAACGCCTAGGCCAATAAGGCGCACCGGTTTTCCAGTGCGGGCGAAGGCTTCCGCAAGCAGTGAGCGAAAATATTCCAATGCGGGTGTAAGGCCCGCGCGCTCGGCAGTCGTGCGTGTGAAATCGTTAAACTTAAGTTTCACGAAAATTTTCGTGGTCTCGCGCGTCGATTCTTTTTGCGCGAGATCGGCCATCAAATCCTGGAAAAGTTCGTCGAGCTTTTCTTTGCATTGCTCGAGGGTGGTCAGATCAACAGGGAATGTTTCCTCTGTGCTGAGCGATTTGCGCGGACGATCCGGTTCGACCGGTCGATGATCGATGCCGCGACAGAGATCGTAGAGATCGAGACCGAACTTGCCGAAGACATCGACGAACTCCGGCCGCGAGAACCTTTGGAGTTCGCCGCAAGTTTTGACGCCGAGTTCTTCCAGTTTTCGCTCACTCTTCTCGCCGATTCCCCAGATCTTGCGGACCGGCAAATCCTTCATGAACTCGGGCACTTGTTCCGGTTTCACTTCAAACTGCCCATTTGGCTTGTTTATTTCGCTGGCGATTTTGGCGATCAGTTTGTTGGGGCCAATGCCTGCGGAGGACGTCAGCTTTGTTTTTCGAAAAATCGCGCTCCGGATTTCCTGCGCCAGCGGTCCGGGCGCGCTCGGGTGCGCGCTGACGTCGAGGTAAGCTTCATCGAGCGAGAGCGGTTCGATTATGGAAGTGAACTGATAAAGTATTCCGCGGATGATTGCAGCTTCACGTCGATAAACATCGAAACGCGTAGGCAGCACGATCAAATTCGGGCAGCGTTGCAGCGCCATGAAAGTTGGCATCGCCGAGCGCACACCGAACTTGCGCGCCTCGTAGTTGCAGGTCGTCAACACGCCGCGCCGGTCGCGCGCGCCGCCCACGCCCACGGGTTTGCCGCGCAACGAGGGTCGATCGCGAACCTCGATTGCGGCATAAAAGCAATCCATGTCGAGATGGATGATGGCGCGCGGTTTCTGTTCACCTTGCACACTGAAATTTCGCACAACCCAGAAAGCAGGCTATCCGGCGTTTTCCCACCCGAATCGCAAATTTCAGGCTTTGCAAATCGCGCTTCCCTCTAGATATTGAAAACGATAACTTTCTTCTGAAATGGACGGTTCTGCTTCTCTCGAAACTCACCACGATCCACGCGCACACGCCGCCGAGCACGAGCATCACGAGCTCGGGTGGTGGCGAAAATATATTTTCTCTACCGACCACAAAGTAATCGGTATCCAGTACGGATTCACGGGCCTGATTTTCCTGCTATTCGGTTTTTCCTTGATGATGCTGATGCGGTGGCAACTGGCTTATCCGGGTCAGGCGCTGCCGGTGATCGGCAAATGGCTTCCGCATATTTTCGGGCCTAACACGATGGTGGACGGGAAAATGACTCCCGATTTTTACAACTCGTTAGGCGCGATGCATGGCACGATCATGGTCTTTCTCGGGATTGTGCCACTGGCGTTCGCCGCTTTCGGCAATTTCGTCGTGCCGCTGCAGATCGGCGCGCCGGACATGGCCTTCCCGAAAGTAAACATGGCAAGCTACTGGGCCGTTTTTGTCGGCGGCATTATCATGCTGATCAGTTTCTTCGTTCCCGGTGGCGCGGCCAAGAGCGGCTGGACTTCTTATGTGCCGCTAGCCGCGATTGCCGATAGCGGGCCGGGGCACCTTCCGGTTTTCAATGGACAGACGCTTTGGCTGATCGGTTTTATTTTTCTAATCACGTCGTC
>QHOV01000203.1 GCA_003218885.1 Verrucomicrobiota bacterium
GGCTTTACGTCGGTATTTACTACTCGCGCTGGCTCATCGAGCAGTTGGAGCAACACGATCCGCGCGCTGGGTTAGGCGATCGCAATATCCGGTCGCTGATAATGTTTGTCGAAGAACTCAATCATGCGCTGCACGCTGCGCTTCAGTTCAAAAGCGGCGCGCGCGAGATTGCATCTGAAGATTTTGCCCGCAATCTCGAGCTGCAGGCGCAGGTCGATACATACCTTGTCCTGCTGTTGTTCGTCGCCTTTTTCCGAAAGCCCCAGCGCGTTTCACAAGCTGACCGGCGCTGGTTGCGATTTCACCTTTTCGTCCGGCAATGCCCGGAAGCGTTTCGCGACACAAATCTGCGCGGCCGTTATCTGGAGACAAGCCAGCTCGCCGCGAGCTACACGCGTTACCTCGACACGCTCAATGGCGTGCGTCGCCTCGATGAAATCCGGCGGTTTCATTCTCTCGAGTACGGCGCGAAGAGGGAGCGGATCCTGGCGTTGATGGGCGGCGGCCCCGACTGACTGAATCCATCTTCGGGCAGTTGCGCGAACGCAGCCGGGCGTCGATTAATTTGCCATGAGCACACATCCGAAAAGCCCGAAAGAGATGACAGGCGGCATGATGTACTTCCCGCGAATGCTGGACAAGATTCGGTTACACGCTGACGGCGAGCTCCACGAGGATTATCACAAGAACCTTGGGGCGGTGAAAGCGGCCGATGGGGTGTGCTGTAATTTTCTGCGCCTCCATTATCGCGATCTTCGGGAGCGTGCGCTGCAAGGCGGAACAGACGAAGAAATTCTAGAATGGTGCTTCGAAAAAGGCCGGCGGCTCAACGAAGGCGATCTGTTTGTCTGGAATGGGTTCGCATCGAAACTTGGATGGCGCGATTCTGCGACCCCGATCTTAGAGGAAGCGAAGAAAAGGCACGGTATCGAGGATCGCGATGATATTTGCACCATTCCGGACCTCATCGATTTCGACGAAGGCCGAAAAAGTTAAAGTGTGATATCGAACCTGTTTGTAGTTGGACAGATTCACTGCTAAGTGCGATGCAAAGTTCAAAGAGGAGGATGGAATCATGAACGAAAAAGCATTGTGGGTAGTTCTGGAGGCGAAGCCGGGTAAGGAAGCGGAAATGGAGAAGTTCTTACAGGCCGGCCAGGGATTGGTGGAGGCCGAGCCGAAAACGGTGTCATGGTTTGCAATTAAAATCGGACCGTCCACGTACGGCATCTTTGACACGTTTGCAGACGACTCTGGCCGGGATGCGCACCTGAATGGCAAGGTAGCGCAGGCCTTGAAGGAAAAAGCTGCCGAGCTGCTGGCGAAATCGCCTTCGATCGAGAAGATCGACGTGATCGCGTCGAAGCTCCCAAAATAATTGCGGAAAGAGCTGAGCTCGTTCCCGAACTCTGCGGTTTGGAAGCTGTCGGATGACGGCAAGCATCTGAGCTTACGGAGCGTCAGCGACAAAGTGATCCCAAAGGAAACAAATGACTCAGCCGCGATTGTTGCGCTTTTGAAGAAGAACGCCCGTAACCCTGACCTATTTGGCGAGGAAATCGAGTTTAGCAGAGAGAAGTGACTGCCGGTTCGCTTGATTCGGCTTGGCGAATCGGGAGAAAATGTTGTAGCGGGAGATTCGTGATGTCTGAATCGAATCAATTTCGCATCGCTTTTCTTCTCTGCGTTTCATTGTTTCTCTGGGCTTCCCGCGTCGTTGGTCAACCAACGCCAGTTGCACCGCTGGACTCGAGCCCTTCGCCATCGCCAACGCCGGCTGTCTTTTCGCAGCAGACCCTCGCGGACTTGAAGCGATTGCAACAGGCAGCTTTGAACAGCGACTACGCTTACCGGCAGGTTGCACATCTTGCGAATAACATCGGGCCGCGATTGAGCGGATCTGCGCAAGCGGCCAAGGCGGTTGAGTATGTCGCGAACGAATTGAAGACCATCGGCTGCGAAGTTCAGCTGGAGAAAGTGATGGTGCCGCACTGGACCCGCGGTGAAGAAACCGCGGCGCTCGTTCAGTTCCCGGGCCAGGCAAACAACACGACGCAGAAAATTGTTTTGTGCGCGCTCGGCGCAAGCATTGCGGTGCCCGTAAATGGAATTACCGCTGAAGTTGTTACTGTAAAAACTTTTGACGAACTGAAAGCAATGCCGCGCGACAAGGTCGCGAGCAAAATCGTCCTCTTCAATTATCCGTTCGACAAACGAATCGCGGCCGAAGGTCGCGGCGGCGCGGCCTACGAACAGGCGGTCCTTTATCGCGGAGGAGGTCCGGTCGCAGCGGCAAGGCGCGGTCACGGCGGAGGATGCCGATCTCATCGCCGATCTTCTCCGACAAGGGCCGGTGAAGATGAAATTGATTCTCACACCGCAGCAACTGCCCGATGTCGAGAGCTATAATGTGATCGGTAACATCAAAGGCAGCGAACATCCCGAGCAGGTGATCATCGTTTCTGGTCACCTGGACTCATGGGACCTCGGCACGGGCGCGATCGATGACGGCGCCGGTGTCGCAGTTTCGATGGAAGCGGCGAACCTGATCCAGAAACTTCATTTGAAACCGAAGCGCACCATCCGCGTGATTGCGTGGATGAACGAGGAGAACGGTAGCGCCGGCTCGAAGCAGTACGCGAAGGATCACGAGAAAGATTGGGCGAACCATTTCGCCGCCATGGAAACGGATGGCGGCGCGGGGCATCCGCTCGGGCTTAACATCAAAGGGAAGCGCGAAGTAAAAACGATGTTTACACCCGTGGCGGCGGTTTTGCAGGAATCCGGCGCGGGCATGCTCGTGGCGGTCGAGCATTGCGGCGCAGACATCGAGCCGCTGGAAGACGCCGGCGTGCCCGCATTCGCGCCGATTCAGGATAGCCGGTTCTATTTTAATTATCATCACACGGCCGCTGACACGCTCGACAAAATTGTGCCGAAGGAACTGGCCGAAAATTCCGCAGTTGTTGTAGTAGCAGCCTACGCGCTGGCGAATTCAGAACAGCCGCTGCCAAGGTCCGAGCCGGACCGGCATTAGTGGCA
>QHOV01000019.1 GCA_003218885.1 Verrucomicrobiota bacterium
TGCAGTCAAAACCGCTTCCCGGGCACCCGGGGCCATGTTCAATATCATTTTGAAACGTTCCCTGCCCGCTCAAACCGGCCAGGTCACCAGTCCCTTGGTTCACCACCCAATGCGTCACATCGCCGTTACGTGTAATCTCAACATGGTAACTGAAGACCATAGTGCCGGACCGTCCATTGACTGTACCGCTGAAGATGCCGCTGCCATGGATCGTTCCAGTGCCGCCGGCATGGAATAGGTCGCGCTCAGTGCCAACCCACGTTCCCTCGAAAGTGCCGTGAAAGCATACAGTAATCTCGAGGGTGATAATCGTGTTTCGACCGGCCGTTCGCACACTAATGACGTGTTCACAGTCAGCAGTGCTTCCGCTTGCCGGTATAGGTTGGGCTTGAGCTTTCGGCAACGTCAATAACGCGCCGACAATTGCGAGCGCAAAGAAACCTCTGCGCAGATGTTGTTTAATTTTTGGTTTGTTCATGTTTTTTGAATTTTCCTTTCCTTGTTTTGGCCTTCTTTGGCTTCTCATCCTCAGAAGCCCTTTCTGGCCTTCACTCATGTACTGCGTAAAATTTTGGCATCCCTTACGCGGAAAGGTTGGGATTTTTGCAGAGACCACGGATTCCGCGGATGTCACGGATAACGCTTCCATATGCGCGCTAGGCTACGCCGGGGCAAGCGGCGGATAATGTGAATGGTTCGGGACTGGCGTCTGACACAGACGCCCTACAATTACCGTTCGATTTCGCCTGAGCCGACGATTGCGCCTTAGCGATTCGTGTTATCCGTGCGACACGTGGTTACGCTTTATCGGCCGCAGTTTCATTTCTCCAAGCCGACTTTTTTCAGTAGGGCCACGAAGCGAGGTTGGGAGCGAACGGCATCCCACATGGGGTCGATTTTCAATTCTGGCAACCAGGGAGTGTGCTCGTCAACCGCTCGTTCGAGCCAGTCCAGCGCTTCTGAGTCGGCGCCCGCGAACGCATAGTTCAAGGCAATGTTTAATGGCGATTGATATTTCCCCTCTGCCAGGCGTTTTTGCCGCAGTTCATTTTCCTTTCGGAAATAGGCTGATAGGCCTGCGGCTTCGTAGGCGTTCCTCATATCAGCCATTTCCGCATCGCTAAATGCGCCTTCCAAGCTGTTGGCCTTGTCGTGGGCTGTAAAAGCCTGTGCCAGCATCTTCTTTTGATAGAATATCGCGCTCAGAAGCTGGTAGGCCAACGGATTATTAGGGTCCATCGAGATCGTTTTCTGAAGCTGCTCTATGGCGCGGTCAAAATCGCGCTCAAACCACGACACGGCTGCGTAATAGTAGGCGATCTGGATGGAGAGCGGGTCCAGCTCTCGTGCGCGCTCAAGTTGCTCGTGAGCTTCCTGGGCGCGTTGAAAGTCGAAAAGATATTCGAAAAACGGGAGGCGCGCACTCACAGAATTTGGATTGAGTCGAATGGCTTCTTTGAATTCCATCTCAGCTTCCTTAAATTTCCATTCATATTGAAATTCCACGTAGCCGAGTGCGCCGTGGGCTTCGGCCAGGCCGGGATCAATACTCAATGCCTTTTCGGCTGCGCGCTTGGCTTCGGGAAAGGCCTCTTTTGGTGGAAGGTATCCCCAATACCCGATCGTGTTGTAGGCGTCTGCCAGGCTTGCGTAGGCAAGCGCGAACTTTGGATCCAAAGCGATCGTTTGCTGGAAAAGGGCGAGGCTTCTGGTAAAGCCATCTTCGGTAAACTTGTTGAACTCGAACCGGCCTAACAAATAGGTCTCGTACGCTTCTGAGTTCTCGCTGGGCTTTTTCGCCAGGAGTTGCGTTTCCTTAACGCCGAGCTGCACTTTGAGTGCATCGGCCACCTTTCTGGAGATGTCGCTCCGAATCTCAAGAATGTCGGTCATGTACCGATCATAGGTTGCTGCCCACAAGTGATAGCCGTCGGCCACGTTGTTCAGTTGGGCGCTGATGCGAACTTTGTTACCAGCCTTGCTCACGCTGCCTTCCAATACCGTTGATACATTAAGTTGTTTGCCGATTTGGCGAATGTCCGCAGTCTTACCTTTGAACACGAAGACGGATGTGCGCGCCGGCACCCGTAACCCTTTGATCTGGGACAAGGCGGTGCATAGATCTTCGGTAATACCGTCGCCCAGATAATCGTTCTCTTTGTCAGGGCTCATGTTGACGAAGGGCAACACCGCGACTCCAGCTGCTGCTGGCGGCTCCGGTCTGCTCTTCCAAATCATCACGCCCACGGTTGCTGCAAAGGCGAGCGACAACGCGAACAGCAGCGCAGTGGTTGGATTGCGTCGCACCCACTTTCTTACGCGAGTGAAGATTCCAGTGTGTCTGGCTCGAATCGGTTCATAGCGCAACCAACATTCGAGGTCTTCGGCCATCGCAAGAGCGGAGGCATATCGGCGCGTTGGATCCTTTTCGAGGCACTTAAGGCAAATTGTGCTGAGGTCGCGATCTATTTTGGGATTTAACAGACGCGGTTGTCGCGGCTCAGTCTCCAGCACTAACTTGATCGTTTCGTACGTCGTTCCACCGGCAAAGGGCGGATGGCCCGTCAATAGTTGATAGAGCACCGCACCAAGTCCGTACACGTCTGTTGCGCTGGTGAGTTCTGAGGTTTCGCCCGAAGCTTGCTCTGGCGCCATGTAACTGGGTGTGCCCATCACTTCCAGCGTGCGCGTAATCGTGCTCTCGGATTCGAGTAATCGGGCGAGGCCAAAATCTGTCAGATGCGGTTCGCCTTTTGCATCGAGCAAAATGTTTCCCGGTTTAATATCTCGATGCAGAATGCCGTGTTCATGCGCGTAATGAACTGTTCGGGCTACCTTTGCGATCAATTCCGCCGCTTGCCGGATCGACATCGGCGTGCGGCGGATCACTTCGTCAAGCTGGCCGCCTTCGATGAACTTCATGCTGAAATAGCAGGAGCCATCTCGCTCACCCACCTCGTAGATAGGGACGATGCATGGATGATCGAGGCTCGCGGCGGCTTCCGCTTCCCGGCGAAAGCGCTTCAAGTGTGCTTTGGTCGCCCACTGACCAAGACCGATGACTTTTAATGCAACCGTCCGGTTGAGACTTTTCTGCCGCGCGCGGAACACCACGCCCTGACCGCCGCGTCCAATTTCCTCCAACAGCTCGTAGTCGCCGAACTCTCCCAACATGTTTGCGGCGCGCGCCATTCCTTTTACGTCAGGTACCGCACTCGCATCGTCGCGTAAAACATTTTCCTTGCCACCGGGGGCATTGCCCGCGGCTACATCCTCAGGAAAGAGCCCGAGCGCTGTTTCGAGCATGCAGCCTGTGCAAAGCCCTTTTGGGGCATCGGAAAAGATTTTCGCGCCGCACTTTCGACAAATTCTGGTCACTCGAATCATCGTCGCAGAGATATCGTGCTTCACTGTATACTGCGTAAAATTCGGTCGCACATTACGCGCGAACTACAGCAATGAGATGACGCAGTTCGTCTTCAATATCACCGGGAGTCGCAACCGTGTGGGCAATTTCCTCGCGCAATAATGATTGATAGCGCCGCCGAAACCGATGAAAGGCCTGCGTCACGGCATTTTCGGTCATGCCAAACTTCGCGGCGATGTCTGCCCGCGACGGCGCTCCGGGTTCGTCCGGCAGCAATTGGGTGAGCGAATCAAACAATGCGGCGTTACGTGTACCCGCGTATTCATCGTGTAATTGGCTGAGCGCACGCTCCAGAACCGTGGAAGCCCACCTGCGTTCGTAAATCATTTCGGCAGTCAGCGGATCTGCTGGTTCCATCTCGGTCCGCTCGTCACCAGAGAGTTCTTCCAACGGAATGAGCCGCTCTCCTTTCCCGCGCTTGATCGCCATCGCGCGGCGCCGTTCGTCGGCCACAAAATTTTTGACCGAAGCAAGCAGATAAGAACGAAGTCGGCCCTTTTCTTTGCGGACTGCGCTTAGGTCTCTGCGCTCCAGCATCAGCGCAAAAAAACCCTGGGTAAGATCTTCCGCTTCCTCTGGCCCGATCCCTCGTCGCCTGACGAAGCTATAGATCGGTCGCCAATACGTGCGACACAGCTTTTCGAGCGCTTCTTGTGCAGCTGGCGATTCACCTTGGGCGATCAACACCACGCTCCAGTGCGTCGTGGCGAAGGCGACTGCCCCGTTTTGTGCGCTCGAGCCCGTAGCACCCAATGAAGTCCCTTCATCATCGGCAGACACACTGCAATCGAAGTAAAAACTCAGGCGAAAATCAAGCCTGCAGTGTCCCGGGCGGTGTTCTCCTTGTCATCGCGCACGAGATGCGTGAAAATTGACGCTCCGTGGCTCTGCGACTGCCGAAACAAGATTATCAGGACATCGAACGCATCGTTGAGTTCGATTTTGTGCGCGCGACCGAAGCGGCCGCGCTCAATTCGTTGCGCTGGCTCGGGCGCGGCGACAAGGAAGCTGCTGATGCGGCCGCCTCCGACGCCATACGCGGCATGTTCGATCTCATGAACATTTGCGGCGAGGTCGTGATCGGCGAAGGCATCAAGGACGAGGCGCCAGGTATTTTCAAAGGCGAACAACTCGGCACTTGGGTCCCCGGTTCGCCGCAGTTTGATATCGCCGTCGATCCGATCGACGGGACGACCAACATTTCCAAAGGCGCGCCAAACTCCATCAGTTGCATCGCAGCAGCGAGTCCAGAGGCAGGCGTGAAGGTGGCGCTGCGGGATGTGCCTTCTTTTTACATGTCGAAGCTGGCTTATGGGCCGCGCGTGATCGAATACATGAAAAAACGCGGCGATTCGCTCCACCTCGAGATGCCGATCGCAGAGATGCTGGCGATCGTGGCGCGCGCGGTGGACAAGCGCGTCCAGGATGTGGCGGTGATGATGCTCGACAGGCCACGGCACAAGGAAATTGTCGAACAAATCCGCGCGGCTGGCGCGTCATTGCGCATGATCGGTGATGGCGACATCGCTGCGGCCATCGCACCGTCGTTGCCCGACTCGGACGTGGATCTTTACATGGGCATCGGCGGTTCGCCGGAAGCGGTGCTGGCAGCGGCGGGAATCAAATGTCTCGGTGGCGACATGCAATGCAAAATGTGGCCGCGCGATGAAAAGGAGCGAAAGAAATTAATCGCCGACGGCTACGAAAAAGATATCGACCGAGTCTATTCGGCGGACGATTTGGCCAACGGGCAAAACATCATTTTTTGCGCAACTGGAATCAGCGACAGCGCGCTCCTCCCAGGTGTTCGAGCGCGGGGCGGGGTCACGGCGATCACGCATTCGATCCTGATGCGGGTCAAGAGCAAGACGGTCCGTTTCATTCGAGCCCGACATAATCTGCAGTCGAAAACAATCCGACTCCGCTCCGATAATCGCGAACATATCATTTGAGTACCAAGGAGGGACGGCTCGGGCAGCGTCTATTTAAGCACGACGGCCGGGAAGCCGTCGTTCCTTGGGGTTTATTTTGGCCGTATACCGAATTTAGCCAGCGCAGCGATTGTCTTTTTCATCGGCAGGCCGACGACGTTTGTGAATGAGCCTTCGATTTTTGCGATGATTTCCGCGCCGCTTCCTTGCGCGGCGTAGGCGCCGGCCTTGTCGAGCGGGTTCACTTTCGCAAGGTAATTGTTGATCATTGCTGCGTTCAGGCGGCGAAAGAGGACCCGCGAAATGTCGTGAAAAACGGCAGATCTTCCCGATGTCTGGTGGTAAATTAAAACCGCCGAACAAACTTCGTGGGTTCGCCCGCTCAAACGTCGAAGCATCTGCGCGGCCTCGTTCAAATCCACCGGCTTACCGATGATTTCATTCTCCAGCGCAACGAGCGTGTCGGCTGCGAGCACAACGGCATCGGGCCTTGTTTCTGCCACGGACATTCCTTTGCGAATGGCATTCCAGAGCGTGAGCTCGCGTAACGTAACAGCGACATCAAATTTTTCCGTGAGCCGCGGCGGTGCGATTTCGAATTCAAATCCACTGTCGAAAAGCAACGCAGCCCGCCTTGGTGAACTGGATGCCAGCACAAGCAAAGGCATGGCTACGAACTCTAAAGGCAGCCGTGCCCGGTGCAACCATCGCGGCTGTACAGGCGACACGCCTGCCGCTACAGAAACCGCGAGGCGCGTTTCAACTCAAACTGATGCTACCGGCCGGGGGACACAGCTGGAGCCGTGTTTTTATTAAAGATATCTGGCAGCTTCGTTTCTTTAAAATCAGCAGGCACCGTAAACTGGTTGTCGGCAATCGAGTCGAGGCTTACACCGCTGATCGTGCTGATAATTTCCGTAGGATGGCCCGAGGCGTCGGCCCCATGCCCGCCTGCCAGGTTTTCCGTGGCGACGATCATGCGCATTCGGATCGGCAACCCAGGGAAATCGCGAAAGTCTGGCATTTTCGTATTCGCCGCGTCCCAAAACTCAGATTTAATCGATTGAAGTTGCGCAAGGACGGCCGCGCCGTTGGGATAGTTCGGCGCGATCCAGTAAGTCGCCTTAAAATCCGGTCCATCGTAGGTGTATTGCTCGGTATCATAACCATTGATTGTTTCCCTCTGCCCCGTGGGTGTAAGTCTGGGCTTTTCGGAGCCTGCTTGCTTGCTGTTGAACTTGCTTAACATATCCGCGATCGCTTTCATTTTCTCCGGTGAAATGCGGACGACAGTCTTTTGGTCGTTCAACAGATCGATCAACTCGCCGGTGCGTCCATCGAAGATTACAGTGATTTGCGAAGAAGCATCAATGCGCGCTCTGTCGCCTTTGATCTTGATGGTCATATTAGTAGCGGCAGCGACCGCGTTGGGGGTTGCTTGCGCCTTCTGGCCTTGGCTGGCCGGTTGCACGGTCGTTGAATACACGATCGTGAGATCGGCGCGGAGCGGAAGGATGCTAAAAGTACTTACGACGAGCGAATACAATGCGGTCTTCATACCTGCAGATACTTCGCGACCGTTGATCAGTATGGCCGTTTGCAGCCGCGGGATTACGCCTGCTTCTGCGTCTTCAGCAGCTTGATCGCGTCGCGTAACTCGGCAGCGCGCTCGTAGAGTTCCTTTGCAATCGCAGTTTCCATCTCGCGCTGCATGATCTCCAGCTTCGAAAGCGGACGCTTCGCCTTCACTTCTTCGAGCCATTCGTCGAGAAACGCGATCTCCGAGCTTTTCGACACCAACTCCGGAAAATTGGACTGCTGCAGGAAGTCCACAATCGCCTCGCGACCGCGCTCAATCTGGGCTATGGCCTCGGCAAATTTTCCCTGGCCGAGAAGAATCGATGCCTTGGCGCGCGTATTCATCATGAGCACGTAAGGCCGGAACTGCTGCAGGCTCCAGGAAAACTCCTCGCGATCCGTGTGCTCGGCAAGGAAGGTAAAAAGGTCGAGATTGCGTTGCGTATCGCGCACCAC
>QHOV01000205.1 GCA_003218885.1 Verrucomicrobiota bacterium
CGTTTCAGACGGCGCGAGCGAGCGCCACGCCAACCTAGAATTGAACGTGCTCAAGTCAATCTAAGCGCCGCGGGAAGTCCGTTTGTTGAGAATTGGAGCTTCTCGTCAACACGAATTGCCGCTATTCTGATGGGTGTTCCGTCGTTTTTGCGCAAATGACCATCGACACACTGCGTCAGGTGCCATTGTTTGAATCGCTCGATAACGAGGCGGCGGGCAAACTATGCCATCTGCTTGAGAGCCTCGACCGCAAAGCAGGCACGTTTCTGTTTCGCGCCGGTGACCAAGGCGACGCGATGTATTTGATCGAGCGCGGGAAGGTCCGGATTTGCGTGCAGGCCACTGACGGACGTCAGATGACGCTGGCGGAATTGGATGGTGGCGATTTCTTTGGTGAAATGGCATTGCTCGACGGTCAACGCCGCTCGGCGGATGCGCTCGTCACGGAGGACGCACGCCTGGCTGTCCTCTCGCGGGAGCATTTTCTTTCCTTTATGCAGAGCACGCCAAAGGTCGCCCTGGAGATGCTCACTGCGCTGGCCAACCGGCTGCGACGCACGGATGAGCTACTGCGTCATAGCGCTACGCGCAATGTTAACGTGGAAGAAGCGGCGCACCTAACGTTGGCGGATCGGGCTGCGGATAGGATCGCCGAATTCGGGGGAAGCTGGAAATTCATCATATTTGAGATCGGATTATTCCTTTCGTGGATGCTGCTAAACACATGGCTACTCTACGACAAAGTTTTCGATCCCTACCCCTACGTGTTCTTGAATCTCGTCCTCGGAATTATTTGCGGACTCCAAGCCCCGATTATCATGATGTCGCAAAACCGGCAGAGCCATAAAGATCGGCTGCGTGCGGATCTCGATTACCAGCTGAATTTGAAAAACGAGCTGGCGTTGCAGGAGATTCTCGAGCGTCTGAAAATCCTCGAGCGCGAATATCTCCAACTGACATCGGATAAACGACCCGAATGAGTGAGAGGTTTTCAGTTTTGAGGCTTAAGGGGTCTGCAAGGCGTGCTTAAGACTTAAAGCTTTCTCACTTCTTGAAACGTTGCCGCACTCGTCGGCTTGATTATGTTGCGGCTGCTGTATGAAAAAGCTGGCCACCTTCATGTTTTTGATTTCGATCCTGACTCTTGTTTTCTTCGGCTGCGCAAGTCCAGGTCCGGACCCAGAGCAGGCGTCGCGCGAGGCGCAGCAGCGACGCGAAGCTGAGCGACAGCAGACGGAGTTTCGCAAGGGCCTCCCTCCGGAAGGCAATCCCAGCCAGGTCCGGTAAGGAATCGCTCCACGAGTTCCTGCTCATGCTCGTGCTCGTAATCGTAATCGAATAACCGGCCACGCGCAGGAGCAAGAGCACGAGCACGAGAAATGGTTTGTTGTGGTTGGGGGTACTAGCCTTGCGCCTGCAGGCATGCTTACAGTGAGCAATGCGTTCGCGATGGAAGCGAATTCGGTACCGCCTTGAGTGGATCGGCCTTCTTCTTGCCACAAAATTGATCCCGTTGTTCTCGCGAAGGGCCTGCTATCATCTTGCCCAGACAGCCGGAGCGCTGCTTAGCTTATCGATTTTCTCCTCGTGAGCGACGAAAGATTGTCCGGGAATCATTTCAACACTTTGCACGAACCATGGTCGATCTGCTGTGGAGTCCGCGCCTGACTCAGGAAAATTTCTCGCGCTATATCGAGTTGCAGAATTTCGAGGAAATTGCGCGTGCCACCGGACCGGAGCGCAGCATGATCGTCGCCTGCTATCACTACAGCAACTTCGAATGGCTAAGTTTGGCCGGTGGTTTTCTCGATGTGAAAGGCACAATCATCTCACAGGAATTCAAGAATTCGTCGCTTGATACAATTTTCAGGAAACTGCGGGAACAATCTGGACACACATTCATTCCCCGCGAGCGTGGTCTCCTCCGGCTCTTCAAAGGGCTGCGGCGCAAATGCAGCACTGCGCTCTTGATCGATCTCACCGTGCCGCCGGCAGAGGGCGCCGTCGCGATTG
>QHOV01000204.1 GCA_003218885.1 Verrucomicrobiota bacterium
CCATTCCAGTTCGAGCTGCAGCAGCGTATGCAGATCGTTGTTGTGGTATGCGGTAGTGAGTTCCTGCATGAGCGCGACTTTGTGCCGCCTGCGCTCATCATCTTGTTCCAGATCCGGGTGCAGGACTTTTGCAAGCTGTTTATAAATGGAGGCAATACTCCGGCGGCGCGCTTCTTCCACTTGCTTCATCCGGTCTTCCCGTTCCAGTTGTTTTTTCGACTTGCGGCGGGGCCGCTCGTGGAAAGCCTGCTCTTCCTGTTCGGCCTTCTGCCGTATCCTATCGGCCATCTCGGCTGCTTTCGCCGCCATCGCTTCATCGCTCATCTCCAGCCGGAGATCGGACAAGTCGATGTCGAGACCGAAATCCTCAAACATCGATTCCATCTCGGACCGTACTTGATCCATCTCCTGCCGCTCGAGTGCCTCGTAATCGATGCCATGGATTCGTTCGAACAACGCGCGCAGATCTTCATCCTCGCCCGGGACGAAATCTTGAAGAACTTCATCCAACTGTTCCGCGATGATCTCCTTCAGCGTTTCGCGGTCCTTTTTCCGCTTCAACCCGCCGGCGCCGAGAAATGCCGCAAGCCCGCGCACGACAGCCTTGCGCGCCGACGCCAACTGCTTCAGCCGCGGATGAATGTGTTCTCCGTAAAAAGCCAGCGCCTTGTCGAGCCGCCGCGTCTCTTTCCGCAAGCGCTCCCGCAACTCCTCGACTTTGATCAGAAGCTTGTTGAATTCCCGCTGCGCCGCCGTCAGCGGCCGGTCCGGCCGCGACACGAGCAGGAGGCCGCCGGCTTCCGGCCGGCTGTTGTCTTTGCCGGTTTCGTATAAAGATCGCTGTGTCTTTGCCATTCCTGCCTCCTTCTGATTACCAAAGCGTCGGTCACTGAAATCGATGTCGGCAATCGTCGATGATGCGGCGGTCAAAACGGGTCCGCCAGTTGCAGCAGAAATCCCTAATCGTGTTCTGGGACTTCATTGGCCGCGGCAGCTATAATCTACAGCAGCGGGCCATGTTCACAGTTTCAATCGACGAAGCAACGCTGGGGAGATTGTCAGGCGCCTGGTCGAAGCGACGGATCCCGACCAAATCGTCATGTTCGGCAGCAGGGCTCGCGGCGACGCAAGGCCCGACAGCGATCTGGATCTGCTCATCATAAAAGACTCGGATGAGCCGCGGCACCGGCGTGCGATTCCCGCGTACACCGCCTTGGCCGGACTCGGAATTCCTACCGATATCATTTGGCGGACCTCTGCTGAGATTGCGGAATGGTCACGCGTACCTAATCACGTAACGACACGAGCTATTCGCGAAGGTAAGTGCGGCCTGGGCTGCGGGCTGTCAAACACGGCCAGATGCTGCCGGGCCTGCGCCGGTTGCGCAGCGCTGACACGCTGGTTCAGGCAGCCGATTGCGTCGTGGCCACAATCCGGAACACGGGATGACGTGGGGCCTCGCGTTCGAAGTCCGTTAGCGAAGACTTAGGGGTCACATCAAAGAACGGTCGAACGACCATTACGTCTTTAATATATGTTTTTAGAATCGGCGCGGCTTCTTTAGGAGTAAGTTCGGTAAGGCGCACCGTTTCCCAACCCCACCAACGCTTTAATCGAACCTCACCTGCTGCTCTTGCATTCCGAACCCAGTTGACTTCTCCGTAGGGGGCGACGGGCTATCGGTCCCGTTCGGTTTCGACCAGCGTCACGGGGGTTTTGCGTAAGAGGCCAGTCTGCCTTCCTTTAACGGCGAGCAAATACGTATGAGGCATTGGAACACACAGTGCTAAGAGCACGCGCACGAGCAGGTTTACGGCGCGCCGGATTAATCCGAGCCGGTATCGTCGAGCCATTTTTTCGAGGACCTCATATAAGTGTACCCCACGCTGGTCTTTGTTTCGGGTTTTGGGATACGGCTGGAACGCCATCGTGGTTCACCTAATTGTACAAACGGCGGATCGAGATTTAGGATCCGAACGGAAAGTGTAGGCCTCAGTAACCGCCGCGGATAAGATATAGCTACGAAAAAACGTGGAACTCACGAGGGGGAAACCGTGTCATTGCGACGACTGGTGCCTCATTTTCTAATTCTAGTTGCGGCGTTTCTGCCTACGCTGGTTTCGTCTCAAGCGCGAGGCGCTGCAGTGTGGTTCGAAGGCGCGCGCCTGATCATAGGCGACAAGAGTCCGACGATTGAAAGCTCCGCGTTCCTGGTCGAGGGCGATTCTTTCACTTGGGTTGGAAAAAAGGGAGACCGGCAGCCGCCGGCGAACGCCATTCGTGTGGATCTGACGGGCAAGACCGTGCTGCCGACCTTGATAGACGGCCACAACCACATCGGTCTGGTGAACGAGAAGGACGGCACCAACAAGAAGGCGAACTACACTCGCGAAAATTTGACCGACCAGCTTCAGCGCTACGCCTATTACGGAACGGCGGCGGCGATGAGCATGGGCCTCGAGGCCGATCAGGAGCTGGCGTACAAGCTTCGAGACGAGGTCATCCCGAATGCGGCGAAATTCCTGACCGTTGGAAAAGGCATCGCGGCAACCTCGATGGCAGGTCCGCCGGGAGAGGCCCGCCTAGGTATTCCTTATGGAGCAGCAACCCCTGAAGAGGGGCGCCAGCATGTTCGGGAGTTGCACACGCGCGGTGTCCATTTCGTGAAGT
>QHOV01000093.1 GCA_003218885.1 Verrucomicrobiota bacterium
TAGCCCTGGTGACTCACATCCATCACGAACCGGTCGCGTGGTGTATCGAACACGCGATGCAGCGCAATCGTCAGCTCGACCACACCAAGATTCGGCCCGAGATGTCCGCCAGTCTGGGAGAGTACTTTTATCAACTCATCGCGCACTTCCTGCGCGAGCTGCGGCAGATCCTGTTCGCGCAGCGCTTTGATATCCGCGGGCGAACGAATCCCATCGAGCAGACGCGCGGGCGCGGCTGTCGCGTCGGGGGTCTGAGAATTCTCAGAAGAGTTTGATTTCGTCATTTGTCTCCTGGGGTTCATCGGCTGTGCCTCCCGGTGTGGCCGCTTCCTGCGTCGGCTCAAAACCTTTCACTACTGATTTGCCTGCGCTATTACGAGCAATGATTTCGATCTTCTGCTCGGCGTTGGCAAGCCGTTCCTGGCAAACTTTTACAAGGTTCATTCCTTCCTCGTAGCGCACGATCAGATCTTCAAGCGGCAATTTACCGGACTCCATCTGTTCGACAATTTTTTCGAGCCGATCCATCGCGTCTTCGAAGTTAAGCTCTGCCTCACGCGGCTTCGATTTGCTGCTCATGGGGAGAACAAGAAATTAAGCACAGGTTAGCCAAGAAAAAAAGGCGACTTCGGGAACGCACGTTTCCAGCGTGTAGCGCGCTGAAGCGGGTTTCAACCAATCTGCTTTCGATATGCCTCCGCGTCTTTCAATTGTCTGAGATCATCCGCATTGCCGATCTTGAGAACGAAAATCCACCCTTGGCCGTAGGGTTCGCGGTTGATCAGGCCCGGATCGGCTTCGAGCGCTTCGTTTACCTCGACAACGGTTCCTTTCACCGGCGCGTAAATGTCGCTGGCCGCTTTCACTGATTCGATAACGGCGACGGCTTCTTTCGCGTTTGCTTGCCGATCCATTTTCGGCAACTCGACGTAAACCACGTCAGTCAATTCCGATTGCGCGTGATCGGTGATGCCCACGCGGACATTTTCGCCTTCGCGTTTGATCCATTCGTGAGTCTCGGTGTAAAGCAAATCGTCTGGGACATTCATGATGCTGATTTCTTGTAGAGCGGTTTCTTTTCAATGACAGCCGGAAATTTTTGGCCGCGAATCTCGATGTCGATCTCTGCGCCGATCTTCGCATGCGCGGCATCGATGTAAGCCATTCCAACTCCGAAATTCAAGCTCGGAGAAAGCGTGCCGCTAGTCACTTCGCCGACGCGCTCGCCGTTATGGAAAACGGCGTAGTGCGGCCGCGGCGGCGGCCCTTTCTCCCTCATTCGGAACGGCACGAGCTTCTCTCGCGATCCGATTTCTTTTGTCTTCAACAAGGCGTCGCGTCCAATGAAGTCTGGTTTCGTTAGATCGACGAATGTTCCAAGTCCCGCCTCGATTGGATTTCGTTCCGGCGAAAGATCGGAGCCGTTGAGCGGGTAACACATTTCCAATCGCAAGGTGTCGCGCGCGCCAAGTCCGCAGGGCTTAATTCCAAACGGTTTGCCCTTCTCGAGCGTAGCGTTCCAAAACTTCACCGCGTCCGTTGCACGAAAAAAGACTTCGATCCCGTCCTCGCCGGTGTAACCAGTTCGGGCGACGAAAACATTTGTCCGATCGAATGGAAGCTCAGCGATCGCGTTTCGCGGCGGCGGCTGCATGTCCTTTCCAAAAAGTGCGTGAAAAAGCTCCAGAAGACGCGGCCCTTGAATGGCCACGCCACCAAAATCTGCGCTGCGGTTCTCGATCTGAATGGGCGCACACAAATGTTTTTGCAGCCATGCGAAATCGTCTTCCGTGCGAGCCGCGTTGACGACAAGCAGAAACTTCTGATCGCCAATCCGGTAAACGATCAAGTCATCAATGATGCCGCCTCGCTCGTTAAGGAGAAAAGTGTATTGGCCCATGCCGACATCGAGCTTGTCGATGTTGTTGGTCAGCATCGTATTGAGCCATTCACGCGCGCCCGCTCCATCGACAATCAGTTGTCCCATGTGCGAAATGTCGAAGATGCCAACGTTATTTCGGACAGCCTGATGTTCCTCCACGATGCTGGTGTATTGCACTGGCATGAGCCATCCGGCGAATGGAACCATTTTCGCGCCCAGCCGCACGTGCTCGTCGTGAAGCGGCGTCCTTTTCGGCGCGGTCTCAGTCACGCGCCGAACGTAGCACAGGTAGGGGCGATTGACCTTAATCGCTCCCGGGCGGTTCGGTGAACCGCCCCTACCTTGAAAACCAAACGGGTGAACCTTACGCTGCGGCACCTCATGACCTTGCTGGATAAACTCGAACGCCGTTTTGGTTTTCTTGGCATTCCGGGACTAACGCGCATCATTGTCGCCTTCACGGCGCTCGTTTGGGGTCTCATCTGGCTTAATCGTGATTTTGGTTCTGCGCTCGAGCTTGATCCAGCGCGTATCCTCCATGGTGAAGTCTGGCGGCTGGTGACTTACATTTTTCTGCCGCAGACCCTCAGTCTTTGGATCATCCTTGCCCTGTGGTTCCTTTGGTTTATTGGCGAAGGTCTCGAACGCGCGTGGGGCGCGTTCCGGTTCACCCTCTATTTTCTTGTTGGGATGGTCGGCACAACGGCCGCTGCATTTTTCTTCGGCGCGAAATTTTCGAACGGTATGCTAATCGCGTCGTTGTTCTTCGCCTTTGCGCGCTTTTATCCCGACGAAATAATTTACGTGCTGTTTATTTTGCCCGTCAAAATTAAGTGGCTTGCCTGGGTTTTCGCTGCGTTTTTGCTGCTTGGGTTTGTCGTGAACTCAAATTCCTATCGCGCTGCGCTCATTGCCGCTTTCGCCAATTATTTCATCTTCTTCGGTCCGGAGATCATTCACCAGGTGCGACATCGCCATGACGTCTCAACACGACGAAGACGTTTCGAAGACCATTCACGCGTCGCAGATGACGCGCTGCATCACTGCGCGGCCTGCGGCGCCACGGAGTTGACCGATCCGAATCTCGATTTCCGCGTCGCGCGCGACGGCGAAGAATATTGCATCGCGCATCTGCCAAAGGTGCAAACACCGGCCCCTTAGGTAGCGGCGGTTCACCTGAGCCGCCCGGGCGCTTGAGCTCAATCGCTCCTACCTTCTTGACCAGTGGATGACGCAGCCGAAACTAGCGCGATGACCGATAAAAACACCGCCCTCGTTCCCGAGGAAGGCTGGCATTGTCTGCATCTGTTTTACCGGATCGAGTACGGCCAATGGCAATTGCTAAGCCGCGACGAACAAAACTCGACCAAGACGAATCTGTCGTCGCTTGTGCAGGAAGTGCGCGCGATGGAATCGACGCAATTGCTCACGCTTGGCGTGGTCACACCGAAGGCCGATATCGGATTCATGTTGATCACGCCCGACCTGCACAACGCCAACCGGATCGAGAAGCGACTCTCGCTCTCGTTAGGCGCAGACGTGCTGACGCCGGTTTACAGTTACCTCTCGCTTACCGAGGAAAGCGAATACATCACCAGCGAGCAAGAATACGCGCAAACTCTGGAGCCGAGTGTGCGCAACGACTCTGCAAAACTCGATGAAGCTCTGACGACATTTCAGGAGCGAATGAAACATTACCGTCAGGAGCGCGTTTATCCGACGCTCCCCGATTGGCCGGTGGTTTGTTTCTACAACATGAGCAAACGTCGCGGCGAGCAGCGCAACTGGTACGCGCTTCCGTATGATGAACGCCGCAAGCTGATGAAAGGTCACGCTGCGGTCGGGCGCGAGTTCGCCGGCAAAGTGAAACAGCTGATTACCGGTTCCACCGGCCTCGATGATGCCGAATGGGGAGTGACGCTGTTTTCGCGCGACACATTTCAGATCAAAGCGATCGTTTACAAAATGCGCTTCGATCCGGTCAGCGCCGAGTACGCGGATTTCGGCGAATTTTACATCGGCATCCAATTGCCTCTCGACGAATTGTTCCGCCGATTGCAGCTTTAGCTTTCAATCGTGCTCGTGCTCATGATCGTGCTCGTAATCGATCCAAATCGAGCACGATTACGATTACGAGCACGAGCACGACTTAGACCGGATGGGTGACAGAGTGGTTGATTGTGCACGCCTGGAAAGCGTGTGTGCTGAAAGGCACCGGGGGTTCGAATCCCCCCCCATCCGCGTTTGATCTCTTGCTCTTAATCGTGCTTGCCTGCGAAGCCGTAGCTTTGCGAAGCTTGGTGTCTTGCTCGCTCGCCCTACCTATCGCGCCGTTCAAGAAGTTGCAGTTCCTGCCGCAGCTTGACCATACTGCCGTGCGGCAGGACGCCGCGAAAATTCACCCCAGGATAAATCATGCAATCGCGGCCGATCACCGAGCCAGGATTGATGACCGCGTTGCAGCCGATCTCCGTTTTGTCCCCGATGATCGCGCCGAATTTTCTTAATCCAGTTGCGAGTTCGCCGTCTGGCGTGATCACTGCGATTTCGCCATGATCGAGCTTCACGTTTGAGAGAATCACGCCCGCGCCAAGATGAGCATGATGACCAAGGATTGAATCGCCGACGTAATTGAAATGCGGCACCTGCACTTCGTCGAAGAGAATGCAGTTCTTGAACTCGCACGAGTTTCCCATCACAACACCGTTGCCGACGATCACGTTCTCGCGCACGTAGCAACCGCTGCGGACCCGGCAATTTTCGCCGATCCATGCAGGGCCTTTCAAAAACGCGCCCTGCTCAACGATTGATCCTCTGCCGATGAAGACATGGTTACTGATGAACGGCTTGCCCATCAGCTCGCCCAGGATCGCAGGCTTCAAACGAAATTGCAGGTAACTCGCGAGCTGTTTGAGAGCGTCCCAGACGTAGTTCTGGTTTTCGAACAGTTTGGGATGGGCCGTGTGTTCGAGGTCAAGAAAATCGGCGGGCGCGAACATTCTCAGCGCTTAAGATGGCGAATCGCTCTCCGAGTTGCGAGCGCATTTTTCTGGGGAGCACAGGCTGCCGGCCAGTAGGTCTCGGCAGCTTGCCGAGAACGGGAAATGATGTCACCTCGGCATTGCGCGTGCAAAGATGTTGCCGGCAGAGCTGCCAGCAACTACAAGCTGGCAGCCTGTGCTCCCAGATCACTCCGCTCCACGGCGCGTGAGCTTCGGCCTGTCCTTCGTGTCGCGCACCTCCCAGCCGAGGGCGGAAATTTGGTCGCGCAGTTCGTCGCTTCGCTCCCAATTTTTTTCGCGCCTCGCGTTCTCGCGCTCCTTTGCGAGTTGTGCCACTTCTGTTGGAATCATGATTTCGACGTCCGCTTCGAGATCGAGAACCGTGTTGATCCGTTTCCACCAATCCAGCCATGCTTTCGCTGAAGCGGCGTCCAGTTTGTTTTCATCCATGGCGCGATTTGTCTCCCGGATCGATTCAAACAAAAATCCCAGCGCCGCGGAAATGTTCAGATCGTCGTCCAGCGAATTCTCGAAATCAGACTTCTCAATTGGGCTTTGGGCGTTGGACGTTGAGCGTTGGACGTTTTCTTCTTGCGCGATTTCGCGCAGCCTTGTCAGCCATTCATCGATGCGACCGAGCGATTCTCGCGCCTCATGCATTCCCTCCCATGTAAAATTGAGCGGCACGCGATAGTGCACGCGCAGGAGCGCGTAACGAAGCTCGCGCCCGGTGTAACCTTTCGCCAGAACATCTGGAACCGTGTAAAAATTGCCCAGCGATTTCGCCATTTTCTGGCCGTCGACCAGCAAGTGCGCGCAATGCAGCCAGTAGCGGACGAATTTCTTACCGGTCACGCCTTCGCTCTGTGCGATCTCTGCTTCGTGATGCGGAAAAATGTTATCGACGCCGCCACAATGGATATCGATCTGATCGCCGAGTAGCGCCGTCGCCATCGCGCTGCATTCGATATGCCATCCCGGGCGGCCCGGCCCCCACGGCGAATCCCATTTCACATCGCCATCTTCTTCGTCCCACGCCTTCCAAAGCGCAAAATCGCCGATGTGTTCTTTGTCATATTCATCGTGCTTCACGCGCCCGGTCGATTGCAACTGGGAGAGATCGAAATGCGCGAGCTTTCCGTAATTGGGAAATTTGTTGATGCGAAAGTAAACCGATTTGTCGTCCGCTTGATAAGCGAGTCCGCGTGCGATCAGCGCGCCGATCATCTCGATCATTCTGTCAGTGTAACGCTGATCGGTGGCGGCGGGAAATTCATCCGCCCGTTTGATCCGCAACGTTTCAACATCTTCGAAGAACGCTTGTTTGAATTGCTCGGTGAACCTGGCCAGCGGCACTTTGGCCTCCCGCGCGCCGCGGATTGTTTTGTCATCCACGTCGGTGATGTTCATCACGCGATGCGCCTTGTAACCGCGCAGCTCGAGGTGCCGCTGAAGCAAGTCTTCGAAGATGTAGGCGCGAAAATTTCCAATGTGCGCGTGGCTGTAGACGGTCGGCCCGCAAGTGTAGATACCAATTGTGCGCGCAGCCGGATCGCGCGGCTCGAATTCTTCCAGTTCGCGCGAGTAGGTGTTAAAGAAGCGCAGCGCCATACGTTTTATGGTAGCGGCGGTTCACCTGAGTCACCATGGCGATTGAGGTCAATCGTCGCTATCTGTTGTCTCAATAGTTGCAATCGCAATTGCAGCCATCCCTTCGCCCCGCCCGACTGGACCGAGTTTTTCGTTGGTAGTGGCCTTCACGCTCACATTCGATTCGCTTGTGCCGATGGCAGTCGCAATTTTTTGGCGCATCGCGGGAACGTGGGGGGCGATTTTTGGCGTTTCGGCGATGAGTGTGGCATCGACATTGAGCACGCGCGCTCTTCTGTCGGTAAGCAATTCCGTCACCCGTTTCAAAATCTCGATGCTGCTGATGCCGCGAATCGACTCATCCGTATTTGGAAAATGCTGGCCAATGTCGCCTGCGCCGATCGCGCCGAGCAAGGCGTCCGCGATCGCATGCGACAAAACATCCGCGTCCGAGTGTCCTTCCAGCCCGTGCGAGTGCGCGATCTCGACGCCGCCTAAAATCAGTTTTCGTCCCTTCGCGAGACGATGCACATCATAGCCGATTCCACATCGAGTCATGGTGGAAATTGTTTGTCGTCACAATTTGAGATCGATAACGCCATTGGAGGCGACGATGCTGTACTTATCCTTCATGTCGTCGCGCGGACGAAGATCGACAGTTCCGCCGGCATTTTCAACCAGAAGCCAGCCCGCTGCGATGTCCCACAAACTGATTCCCTGTTCGATATAAGCGTCGAATCGTCCGCACGCGACATAAGCCATGTCGAGCGCAGCGCTGCCAAGGATCCGGCATTTGCGCACGCGATGAATCATTTCCTGGAGCAGCGGGAAATTCGCGTTAATCGTCTCCCCGGTCTTGGCGAGCCCAACCGAGATGACGGCTTCAGCCAGGTCCGCGCGATCGCTCACATGGACGGGGTGGCCATTTAATTTCGGGACCTCACCCTTCTGTCCAGACCACATTTCCTCGCGAATTGGATCGTAGATGACGCCAATCATGATTTCGTTTTGAAGGCGTAGCGCAATCGAGACACAAAAATGAGGTATGCCGTAGAAATAATTCACGGTGCCATCAAGTGGATCGACAATCCACTGATGCTCGGTCGATTGATCGCCCGCAACTCCTTCTTCGCCGTAAAGCGCGTGCTCGGGAAATTCTTCGAGAAGTAATTTGGTAATCAACTCCTGCGCCTGGATATCGATCTCGAGTTTCAGATCGTGCGCTGCGACCGCATTGACTCGCTGCTGCCGCGGGAAATTTTGGCGAAGCAACTTGCCCGCCCCGCGTGCGGCCTCTTCGGCCGTATCGAGGTAATGCTTCATGAATGATTACGTCGCACAAAGAACACAAAGTGCACAGCGGAAATGAAGGCGAAACCAAGCGCAAGCAACGTGGGTCATCCCGAGCGCAGCGAGGGATCTCTCATAACTCCAGTGGTTACACTTAATGGAATTGCGCAATCGTACGCTTCGATTGTGAGATCCCTCGCCGTCTGTTGCGGCTCGGGATGACAGAGCGCATGCGAAAAAAAACCGGGAGGAAAATAAATTCTCCTCCCGGGTTGAAGTTAGGAGTTGTGACTCCGAGGAAATTCGGAGCCGTTAATGAAGCGTCAGGCTTAATGCCTTTTTTTCTTCGCTGATTTTTTCTTTGCTGCTTTCTTTTTCGCCATCGACTAATTCCCCCCTTTCAATCCGCAACACGCGCGGAGATTCGTGAAGAGTTGGGAATGACTTCACTCAATTGCGTTCAGTAATCGTCACATTTTTTTTGTCAAACATTTTTGTTGGGAATTTTGCAAAATTTTTATGAGCTCCCGCGCGATAATTGTTTTGGGCGCGCGCGAAATTTTCTGTCGTTCGCCGTTTTGAAAGAGAATCGTCACCTCATTCACGTCGCTTTCCATTGCCGAATTTGCGCCGCTCACGTCGTTTGCGACCATGATGTCGCACTTTTTTTCGCGCAGTTTCTGATCGGCGTTTTCTTCCACGTCATTGGTTTCTGCGGCGAAACCAACGAGGAGAAATCGTCGATCTTGGCGGCGGCCTAACGAATGGAGAATGTCGCGCGTGGGAACCAAGTCGAGTGAAAATTTTGCGCAGCGCTTCTTAATTTTTGTCCGCGAAGCTTTTGTCGGCTTGTAATCCGCCACGGCGGCGCACAGGACGCATACGTCGCAGTTGTCTGCATGCCGGCGGACGGAAGCGAACATTTCGTCGCTGGTGGAAACGGAAACCAATTTGGCGCCGCCCGGCGGCTCGATGTTCACGGGGCCCGAAATCAAGATAACATCGTGGCCGGCATCGAGCGCCGCTTCGGCGATGGCGTAGCCCATTTTCCCTGATGAGCGATTCGAAATGTAACGAACCGGATCAATCGGCTCGCGCGTCGGCCCGGCCGTGACGAGAAATCTCACGCGATCAAATTTTCCTGACGCGCGAGCAGAAACTCGGCACGGAAAGCGATGTCGTTCACTTTCCAAAGCCGGCCAATGCCTTCGTAACCGCACGCGAGCATTCCTTCTTCCGGCCCGATAAATTCGACGCCGCGCGCTTTGAGTTTTTCGACGTTCTCCTGCGTGGCGTGATGTTGCCACATTTTTCCATTCATGGCGGGCGCGATCAGAATCGGCGCGCGCGTGGCGAGCGCAATGGCAGCGAGCGGATGACCCGCCAGACCGTGCGCAAGTTCGGCGATGATGTGCGCGGTGGCGGGCGCGATCAGAAGCAGGTTCGCGCGATCCGCAAGGTCGATGTGACCTGGTCGCCAATTTTCCTTTTCATCGTAGAAGCTGGTCGTGACCGGATTTTTGGAAAGCGTTTGCAACGTCAGCGGCGAGATGAATTCGGTCGCGTCGTGCGTCAAGATCACAAAAACTTCGTGGCCCTGTTTGACAAGCAGACTCGCCAGCTCAGCAGATTTATACGCTGCGATCGATCCTGTAACGCCGAGCACGACGGATTTTTTTCCAGCTGGAATACGCACCACTCTTCGGGCGCTGGTTTTTTCAAGCCTGCGCTTGGAATTTTTTTCCATCTTAAATCGACAAGACTAAACGGGAATAGTTTTGCGAGTCATTTCGGCCTCAACCGCCGGCTCAAATAACTTTCTGCAGCCATGATGTGGCGGATTTTTTCCAAGTCCCCTTCGATTGACCCGCTGACAATAGTGTAGCGGTAATCGCGCCATAATTCCATTTCTCGCTTGGCCGTGGCGAGACGCGACTCAATCTGCTGCGTTGTCTCCGTTCCGCGCTTCGTCAAGCGGCGACGCAATTCTTCCAGATTGGGCGGCATAATAAAAACATCCGCCAGAGCCTGGCGAATAATCGGATCACCGCAGTTGCGGATGGTGGCGGCGCCCTGTATGTCGATGTCGAGCAAGACATCCGTGCCGTTGTTCAAATTGTTCAGCACCGGCTCGCGCAGTGTGCCGTAATAATCTCCGTGCACCCGCGCGTGCTCGAGAAAATCACCGGCTTCGACTCGCGCGCGAAAATCTGCATTCGATAGAAACTGATAGTTTTCTCCGTCGATTTCACCGGCGCGCGGCGCCCGAGTGGTGCAGGAGACGGAATAAAAAAGATTGGAAGTTTTCCGGAGCGCTTCAACCAGGGTTGTCTTGCCCGCGCCCGATGGTGCAGAGATGACGAAGAGAATTCCGTGGCGGCTGAACTGTTTACTCAAGGTTTTGAACTTGCTCCCGGACCTTCTCGAGTTCGGCTTTGCAGGCGATGACGCGTTGCGAAATGGCGGCGTCATTCGCTTTTGCGCCAAGTGTGTTGAGCTCGCGAAAAATTTCCTGGATGATGAATTCCAGTGTGCGCCCGACCGGTTCTTTGCTGCGCAAATGATGAGCGAACTGAGCGAGGTGACTGTCGAGGCGTGTCAACTCCTCCGACACGTCCGACCGGTCGGCAAAGAAGGAGATTTCCTTGAGCACACGTTCGTCATCGCTGGCGATCGGCAGCCCGGCTTTTTGAATACGGTCGAGCAGCGCAGCGCGATATCGTTTCACGACGTCGGGATGAAGCGCGCGAACCTCCTTGAGTTTTTTCCGGATCGCCTTGAGCCGATGAATTAAATCCTTGGCCAGATGTTTGCCTTCGCGCTCGCGCATTTTGACTAAATCGGCGAGCGCGGCACGCAGCGCCCGTTCGATTGCCGGCCATGCTTCTTCCGCCTTCACGGCCTCTTCCGGGAACCGCATCACACCGGGCGCTTGCAAAATCGTGCTGATAGTGATCTCGCCCGGCGCGTTTAACTCCTTTTGCAACGCGCGCATCGCTTCGTGATACGAGCGGGCAAGTTCCGTGTTTAGCGCCAGGTTTCGCGCACCGTCTGCGCCAGTATGAAGGGTGATGGTGGCATTGGTCCGGCCGCGCGAAATATTTTCGTTGATGGTCTGACGAACACGCGGTTCGAGTTCGACCAGGTCGCGCGGCAAATTGATCACGACGTCGCTCTGCTTCCGGTTCACAGAATTCAGTTCGACGCTAAATTTCGTCCCGGCGTGATCGGTCTCGGCGCGACCGTATCCAGTCATGCTCCGCATATCTCGATGCAAAAGCTTATCGCAGAGAAATGCTCAACGATCAACGTTCATCGACGATCGTGCAGAGCAGTAGTTTTCCAGACGTCACCGTAACCCGACGCCAAAAGCCTTCGAGGGCGTTCCTGGGGAGCTGTTAACAAGGCTCTGCGCTGCACGCCGATGCGGGGAAGGCATTGCAATATGATCGATGGATTCAAACCACCGCTGCTCCGGGGCGATTCGGTTTGGTGCGGGGCGGCGATACACAGCAAGCGTGACCCGGTGATGCGTGAACGGAAATTTGGATATGTGTAGCGGCAGGCCAGACTCGCTTGTTTCCAGCGGCGGCAAAATCCACAAGCCGCGCCAGCGACTAGAGGATTGTTCGAGCAGAATCTTGCCCTCACGAACCACAAATGCATGCTTTTCGACGAGTCGCGTTGTACGCAAGCGAGCTTTCCTGACCGGAAGCGTTTCCGGATTTTTTGCCTGGCAGAATTTTTTGACGGGGCAGATTCCGCATCGCGGTCGGCGAGGCCGACAAATAAGCGCGCCAAGATCTGTGAGCGCAGAGTTGTAAATGTGCGCGGAGCGCTCTGGAACAAGCGTGGCCGCATGCTCCCAAAGTTTTTCCCGGCTGCCCCTTCGATCGATCGGGCGGCGAAAATTAAGAATGCGCACCAACACGCGCGCAGTGTTGGCTTCGATAATCGGAACTGCTTGATCAAAGGCGAAGTTGGCAATGGCGTGTCCTGTATATTTCCCGATTCCAGGGAGTCGCTGCATTTGATCGATCGATCGCGGAAAGCGTCCGCGAAATCGATTTACGACGGCCCTTGCGGTGGCGTGAAGATTTCGCGCACGAGCGTAATAGCCGAGTCCTTGCCAGGCGCGCAGAATATCGTTTTCGGAAGCGCGATTTAGTGCAGCGAAATCAGGAAATTGCCTGAGCCACTCATGGTAATAAGGAATCACGGTGGCAACCTGAGTTTGCTGGAGCATGACCTCAGACACGAGGATGGCGTAGGGATCGCGGGTCCGGCGCCAGGGCAAGTCACGTCCGTGTTTGCGATACCACGTAGTCAATGCGCGGCGGAATTCAGCTTTTGGAAAGGCCACAGATAAGCCACGGATTAACACAGATGAATGATAATGTCTCGCCAGCTAATTCGGCATGCATGCAAACTGTGTTTCATCTGTGTTAATCTGTGGCTCAATGAATTCATATACCCATCCGCTGACGAAAGAGCAGGCAACAAAGCTTCGCGCGTTGCTGGAAGAGGTCGGATTCGAATTTTCGCCGAAGGAGTGGACGATTTTCTTCGCGCAGAAAAACAAGTTGAGCGTAGCGGTTTATGAGAAGGGGCCGAAGGTGCTCGTGCAAGGTCGCGGCGTGGAAGAGTTCGTCCAGTTCGAGCTGGAACCGAAGATTCTAGGTGAGGCGAAACTGGGCTACGAAGAAGTGCACTCACCGGAAATGTTTCAGCCGCATTTCGGGGTGGACGAGAGCGGGAAAGGGGATTTTTTCGGGCCGCTTGTGATTGCGGGCGTCTATGTCGATCCCGGAATTGCGCGCAAATTTCTCGATGCTGGCGTGGTGGACAGCAAAAGGATCGGTTCAGACGCGCGCATTCGCGCCCTGGCGGATATGATTCGGGAAAGTTCGTTAGGTCTGGTGGAAACAGTTCTGATCGGCCCGGCCAAATACAACGAGCTTTACGAGAAGTTTGGCAATCTTAACCGGCTGCTTGGGTGGGGGCACGCGCGCGTGATCGAGAATTTGCTGGCGAGAAAGCCGGGATGCCCGCGGTCGTTATCGGACCAGTTCGCGGACGCGGGGGTGATCCGAGCATCATTACTAAAGCACGGGCGCAAGATTGCCATCGAACAGCGTCCGAGAGCCGAATCGGACATTGCGGTCGCGGCGGCTTCGATCCTTGCGCGCGAGGCGTTCATCAACTGGCTGGACCGCAAAAGCAAAGAGCTCGGCCTGCAATTGCAGCGCGGAGTATCGTCGAGCGTAAAGGAGAGCGCCAGAAAGCTGGTGGAAATGAACGGGCCAGGCGCATTGCGTCAGGTGGCAAAAGTGCATTTTCGCACCGCGCACGAGACCGCGCCGGACTACTATCGCGCCCCGCCGCCTCGCGAGAATTGGGCAGGCCCACGTGATTCGTTGAAGCGTTAAAAACATTCAACGAGGATCCATCTCTTCAACCGTTTAAGGCTTCAACCATTTAGCTTGGCAAAGCGAGTTGCGTTTGGTGTTCTTCTCGAACACCTTAGACCGTTAAAAATTTGCCGTTTTATGCTTCATTTAGCCACCGTTAGAAGCCCATGGAACGATTATTAAGATAGATATGTCAAAGTTAACCAAGCGCGACATCGTCGTCTCCATCAGCAACCAAACCGGCATGGTCCAGCATCAAGTCTTCGATGTGGTGCAGCGCACGCTGGATAAAATCACCGATAGCCTGGCTAACAATATCCCTGTTGAATTGCGCAATTTTGGCGTTTTCCAGCCGCGTCTGACAAAGCCGCGAGTTGGCCGAAACCCGAATCAACCAGGCAGCAGTTTTGTGATTCCGCCGCGCGCCACAGTGAAATTTAAGGCTGGCAAAATCATGCGTCAGCGTGTGGAGAAACTTTCCCGGGAATTAAAAGAAGCGGCAGAGCGCAAGACCAAAGCAGAAGCAGGTGGGCAAGACGGCGAATAGGGAAACGTGACGCGGACAATCTTGTCTGCCTCACGACTCACGAGAGCAAGTTCTGAATCGTTTTCTCCAGGCGCTCAAAATTGATCGGCTTGGTGAGATGTTCAGAAAAGCCTGCCTCCCTGGCTTGGTTTACGTCCTGTTCGCTGCCAAAGCCGCTGAGCGCAATTGCGGGCAAATCCTTCTTGAGACGTACTTGACGCATTAATTCATAGCCGCTGCGATCCGGCAATCCGATGTCGCTGATGAGCAGGTCGAAATCCTGTGTGCGCATTTTCTCCACGGCCTGTTCAGCAGAATGGGCTACCGTAATTTCGTAGCCGTGGCGTTCCAGCATCCTTTTCATTCCGATGCAAGTGTCGTAATGGTCATCCACGAGCAGGACGCGCCGATGCTTTAAAACGGTTCCTTCTGCTTCTCGGTCTGCGGGTTGATCTTCCCCGTCGCCGTCGCCACCGATCGGAGTTAACACCGTGTTTAGTTCCACTGAAAAGGTGGCGCCCTGGTCTTTCCCGGGACTTTGCGCCCGGATCTTTCCGCCGTGCGCGTCGATCAACGCCTTCGAAATGGCCAGGCCAAGCCCGAGGCCTCCAAAGCGGCGCGTGATTTCAGCCTGGCCCTGCTCAAATGCGTTAAAGATCTTGTCGATTTTTTCCTGTTCGATGCCGATGCCGGTGTCGATGACGCGGGCCTCAATTTTATCCGGCGCCGGGTTAAGAGTCTCGATAGTGATTCGGCCTCTTTCAGGAGTAAATTTCACGCTGTTCTTGATCAGATTCCAAAAGACCTGTTGCAATCGCGCCGGATCGCCCTCCACATGGGTGTGAGCAGCGCGAAAGTGAAATTCCACTTCCAGATTCTTCGCTTCGACTTCTTTTCGACATATCTCGTAAGCGCGCTGCAGGATTTGGTGCACGCAAATAGTCTCAAAGCTTAATTGCAGTTTGCCTTTCGAGATACGAGTCACGTCGAGTAAATCGTCAATTAACCGTGCCTCCAGCTCAACGTTGCGGCGGACGACCTCGAGCGCTTCTTTGACTGGCTGGGAATCTGGCACTTCGGCTTCCAGCTCCCCTACCATCGCAATTACCGGCGTGAGGGGGCTGCGCAGCTCGTGCGACAAAAGTGCCAGGAATTGATCCTTGGCAGCATCTGCGGCAATCAACTCCTGGCGCAATGTGACGTCGCGCGTCTTGTCTTCTACCAGATAAAGCACGCCTTGGATGGTTTCCTGCGCGCCTTGTAGCCGGAGCAGGTTAATATCCAAAAAATGCGTCATACCCGTCTTGTCTTTCAACGGCTGCTCGGTTAACTGAAATGGTGTTCCAAAGGTAAGCACTCTCTCAATCGCTCCGGGGGGCGCAATCTTCACATCGTCATAGGTGATTTCCGTGATGTCGCGGCGGCTGGCAGGTAGGTCTCCAAAGCGTTCGGCCATGCGCGCAAAAGCATCGTTGGCGTGAAGAAAGCGGCGAGAAGTTGGATCGACAAAAGCGATTCCGCTGGGCATGTTCGCCAGCATTTTCTCGTTGAAGACAACTTCACGCTCCAGCCGTTGCTTGGATTCCATCTGGCGCTGATAAAACCTGCTGCCCAGCCAAGCGAAGACCGCCGTAAGGGCGACCAGCCAGGCTGTCAGCAACGTCATCCGCCCCAGCAGATCGTGAACCGGTTTGTAAGCCAGCGCTTTCGGCTGTTCCACGACTGCCACCCAACCGGTGTTCTCGATAGGACTGAATGAATAGAGGTTGCCGTGCTCTTCGAAATGTCCGGTTTTATTTTGGCGGATTTCCTTGATCAACACGCCACCCTCCGGGGAAGTCACACTGGGGTTCGGCTTAAAATCATTCGCGAAAAGGGCGACGCCGTTTTGATCGAGAACTTCGAACAGAAACCGGTCGGAAAATTCGATCGTGGACAAACGCCGGCCAATTCTTTCCACGAGGACCGAGTCACCGACGTAGCCGAGAATTCTTCGGTCGGGCGCGCGCACAGCTGCGACGATATTGGTGACCAGCCGGTTATCCGTCAGCCGGGAATGAACTGGCGAGACCACGGCTTCGTTGGATTCCGCCGCTTGTTCGCGCCAGTAACTGGACCCAAAATCCTTTCCGACCATCTCGGGCGCCGTCGGGATCGATGCAATTAAGGCACCGTCAGGTGCGGTTAAAAACATTCCGTCGATATTGGGGTGCGAATAAAATGCCGAGTTGAGCCATGGCTGAGCCACGGGCGTCGGATTTGCCGCGCTCAGAACTCTCGTAACTTCGGGGAGCGTCTGATAATAGTTAATGATGGCACTACTGCGGCTGAGATCGTGGCCGACCAGATGGCCAACCAATTGGATCAGAGTTTGCCTGTCGCGTAGGATTCGGGATTCCAGGGTATCGCGCAGGATGGTGTAGGAAACAATTAACGTCAGGACGGACGGGATCCATCCTGCCAGAAGAATGGGAAAGATGATCGTGAAACGCTCGAAACGGTCGCGTCTTCGTTTCGTTATTGTATCTCCCAGCTGCATGCCTGCCTTTTGCGAAAACAAATTGGCCTATCACGGTTACCTTGCTGACCCTCTCAGGCAAGGGCGAATGTCGGGAGACGTTGAACGGCTTTAGGCAGCGTATTTCTTTTAAACAGCAGTAGGCTGGCCAGCGACCAAAGAGATTGCCCAAACCGATTACTCCCGCAATTACGAAGGTCGATTGGAGACTACTGCGTATCAACACAATATGACCGCGGTTTTCACAGGCAAACATGCGATTTTTGGATTGACGCAACCGCTGGAAACGGCATCATGACGCCCTTACTGGCTCAACGATTGGTAGCCATAGAAACTCCTATGCAAGGAAGTGTCGGACATATCATTTGGACGGTTTGCTACCTGAGTGTGCTCATCGGGCTTTCCGCTTATGGCGTCCATCGCTACTTCATCATTTACCTCTACCTGAAAAACCGGAAGCGGGCGCCGGCGCCGGCCCATTATTTTGAACAACTGCCGAAGGTGACGATGCAGTTGCCGATCTTCAACGAGATGTATGTGGCCGAGCGGTTGCTCCGTTCGGTGAGCGAGCTGGATTATCCGCGAGAGCTTTTGCAAATTCAGGTGCTGGATGATTCAACCGATGAGACCCGCGAGATCACCGCCTCCTGCGCGGAGGAACTGCGTCAGCGTGGGTTCAATGTTCAGCGTATTCATCGGGTTGATCGCACCGGTTTCAAAGCCGGCGCACTGGCGGTAGGGCTTGAAGCTGCAGAGGGCGAGTTCGTTTGTATTCTGGACGCCGATTTTGTCCCGCAAAGAGACTTACTAAAACGCACGATCCATTTCTTCACCGATCCTAAAGTGGGAATGATCCAGACTCGCTGGGGCCATTTGAACCGTGGGTATTCATTGCTCACGCGCATGCAGGCGATTTTTTTGGATGGGCATCTTTTGCTCGAGCAAACCGCACGCAGTCGCAGCGGCCGTTTTTTTAATTTCAATGGAACCGCCGGTCTCTGGCGGCGTTCCTGCATCGAACAAAGTGGGGGCTGGCAATATGACACGCTGTGCGAGGACCTCGACCTGAGCTATCGCGCCCAGCTGGCAGGCTGGAAATTCATTTATCTTTCAGATGTGGTCACTCCTGCGGAGTTGCCGGTGGACATGAATGGTTTCAAGTCTCAGCAGCATCGCTGGACCAAGGGTTCGGTCCAAACGTGCAAGAAATTGTTGCCCACGATCTGGCGCAGCCAGCTCCCGTTTCCAATCAAGCTCGAGGCCACGGGGCATTTGATGTCCAACTTCGCTTACCTTCTCCTTGCCTTTCTGTGTGTTCTTTTACATCCCTCGACGGGAGGGCCTGAGGGCGGCTGGGTGCGCACGGTGCTTATCGACATTCCCATCTTTCTTGCAGCGTCGGCATCAGTCGCCGCTTTCTATATTTGCGCCCAGCGCGAGTTGTATCCACGGACGTGGATGAGAGAGATTCTTTTTCTGCCATGCCTGCTTGCCTTGGGAATTGGTCTCTCGCTCAATAACGCGCGAGCGGTGCTGGAAGCGCTCATCAATCACAAATCCGATTTCACGCGTACGCCGAAGTACGGCATTGAACGCAAATCGCAGCACTGGCGCACCTGCAAGTACCGGCCGCTCAAGTCAACACTTCCCCTGCTGGAACTGGCCTTCGCCATCTATTTCAGTTACTTCGTGGTGTTCGCCATTGTGCACGGCCAGTTCCTCTCAGTGCCATTCCTGCTGATGTTCCAGGCCGGTTTCCTTTACGTTTGCCTTTCTTCATTCGGCAGTCGCTGGTCAAAAATCAATTTTGACAGCTCACGCACAAGCGCCGCAATTCCCGCGTGACAAAACCCGAATTATCGGGTAAGAGGTTGCGCATGTTTCGGCCGTTGGCTGTAATTTTTAGTCTGGTTTCGATCGCGCCTGCATTTTCTGCCACACAGCTCACACAGCTCGATACGTCCCATCGTGTGGTAATCAGTATCCGCGATCAGAAGCTGATGCTTCTCGAGAATGGCGGGAGAGTGGCAATTTATCCGGTCTCGACGTCCAAGTACGGAGTCGGTGATTTTCGAGGAAGAATGACCACACCGGTCGGTTACCTGACGGTCGCGAAAAAGATCGGCGATAACGCGCCAGTCGGCGCCGTCTTTCACAATCGGCGGTGGACCGGCGAAATTCTCCAGCCCAATGCTCCTGGGCGGGATCCGGTGACGACGCGGATCATTTGGCTAAGCGGACTTGAAGCCCAAAACGCGCAGGCCTTTCACCGCTGCATCTACATCCACGGCACGCCGGAAGAAAAGACGATCGGCCGGCCAGCCAGCTATGGTTGCATCAGAATGAAAGCCGCCGACGTCGCGCTGCTCTATAATCAAGTTCCGCTGGGGGCGCTGGTGCAAATCACTCCCGACCGTTTGCCCAAAGTGCCAAAGGCGCGGCCGACGCCGGCCAGTACTACGTTGGTCGTGCAGAACGAAAAACCGAACAACCAGCAGCCTGAACCAACATCTGCTTCAGGCACGCTCAGCACCGAGCAAATGCGAATGGGTGGAGCGCTCGCTGCCGAGCGAGAAAAAGCGAAGCTCGCATTGGGCAAACGCTTGTAACCTTCGGCCTCCGGCGCGGCGCGCGGGCCTGGTCCACAAAATTTTTGATCGACAATGGCTAATACCAGATCAGCTGCCAAACGCGCCCGGCAAAGGATGAAGCGCATGCTTCGCAATCGCAGTGTTGTCACACGTCTGCGGACCATGCAGAGGCAGGTGGGTTCCACCCAAGCGCCCAGCGCAGATCAAATCCGCGCGTTAATCTCGGCAATCGATAAAGCGGCCAAGCGCGGTATCATTCACGAAAACGCAGCCCATCGCCGCAAAGCGCGGCTCAACAAAGCGCTAGTAGCCGCCAAGTAATCTGCTGACCGCTTCCGTATGGAAGCGCGGCGTTGATGTGTTTGTAACGCGTGCGTTGCGCGTCTCACAGAGACGCGGCTACGGTAAATGCCCTTTGCATATCTCACGGGACAGATAGATTCTTCCGAATGATTCCCGCGCTTCTTCTCATTATTTCTGCTATCGCCTATCGCATCGTGACGGGGCTTTTCGCCCAGCCGGGCTCGATCGGGTTATTGAACTTCGCGCCGCTGGCCGCGATTGCCCTTTGCGCCGCGGCATATTTCCCGAGGAAATACAAGTTTACCGTGCCGATGATCGCGCTGCTGATCTCGGATGTGGTACTCAACATTCACTACGGTTTTTCGCTGCTCAGCCCGTTCGTTCTCTCGCACTACCTCGGATTCGCGCTGGTTGGCTGCCTTGGCTTGCTTCTGCAAAACCGCAGGTCAATGAAAACTCTCCTTCCGGCGTCGATTGCCGGCTCGTTGATCTTCTACATCGTCACCAACTCAGTCTCGTGGCTTTTCGATCAGGGCTACGTCAAGAATTTCGCCGGTCTGATTCAAGCGTTGACGATTGGTCTCCCTCAATACAGCGCGACACCGAGCTGGATGTTTTTCCGCAACTCGATCATCAGTGATCTTCTGTTCACTTTGCTGTTTGTCATTTGTATGAATTTGGGGCGAAGCATGGAGAGATCGCGAGGGCGCGCCGCGCGGTTTCGCCCCGTCCCTGCGGGGTGACCGCCATGCAGCCGGGAGAGCAGCGCGACGAAGTCGAGATGCTCTCGCTGATGCTGTTGATCCGGCGTTTCGAGGAACGTGCCAGCCAGCAGTATCAAGCGCAGAAGATCGGCGGGTTTTGTCATCTTTACATCGGTCAGGAGGCGGTCGTGGCCGGCGCGGTGGCTGCGGTACGGGACGACGATTATATCATCACCGCGTATCGTGACCATGCTCATGCGCTGGCCCGCGGCACGAGCGCGGACGCGTGCATGGCGGAGCTGTTTGGAAAAGAGACTGGCTGCTCGCGTGGGCTCGGCGGTTCAATGCATTTTTTTGACCGGAAAAATCACATGTACGGCGGCCATGCCATTGTCGCTGCGCATGTTCCACTGGCGGTTGGGATGGCTTTTGCCATCAAGTACCGTGGAGAAGATCGTGTCACGCTTTGCTTCTTTGGCGATGGCGCAATCAATCAGGGAGCGTTCCACGAAGCGCTGAATCTAGCCGCGTTGTATAAATTGCCGATCGTTTTCATTTGCGAAAACAATCTGTTTGCCATGGGCACCTCGGTGAAAAGATCGACATCACTGAAGCAAATTGTGGACCGTGCCGAGGGGTACGACATCCCTGGAGAAATCGTCGACGGAATGAACTTTCGCGAAGTGCGCGACGAGATTGCTGAGATTGTCGATTCCATCCGCAAAGAACCGCATCCGGCGTTCCTCGAAGTGCGCACATATCGGTACCGCGGCCATTCGATGTCGGACCCTGCAAGTTACCGAACCAAAAAGGAGCTGGAAAAATATCGGCTCGACGATCCAATCACGCGTCTGCGCGCTCAGCTCACGCGCGAAGGGAAATTGACTAACGAACAATTTGACCGACTCGACAAGCAGGCGAAGGAAACGGTTCTGGCGGCCGTGAAGTTTGCTGAGCAAAGTCCGCAGCCGCCGCTCGAAAAACTTTACGATTACACGTATGCCGACGGAGCAAAGCCGTGAGAGAAATCACATATCGTCAGGCGCTCAATGAAGCGCTCGCGGAAGAACTCGAGCGGGATCCAAATGTTTTCCTGATGGGCGAGGAAGTCGCCGAATATCAGGGCGCATACAAGGTGAGCCAGGGCTTGCTTCAGCGCTTTGGGCCGCGGCGGATTATTGATACTCCAATCAGCGAGAACGGGTTTGCCGGCCTCGGAGTCGGCGCAGCGATGGTCGGATTGCGGCCGATTATTGAGTTCATGACGTTCAGCTTTTCGCTCGTAGCCTTCGATCAGGTCGTGAACAACGCCCCGAACATGTTTACGATGTCAGGCGGCCAATTCAATATTCCCATCACGTTCCGCGGCCCGAACGGACCGGCGCACCAGCTTGGCGCCACGCATTCGCACGCGACGGAAAACTTTTACGCCAGCGTGCCCGGCCTCAAAGTTTGCACCCCGGCCACGCCGCGCGACGCAAAAGGGCTGCTCAAAACAGCCGTGCGCGACGATAATCCGGTGCTGGTTCTGGAAGCCGAGTTGCTCTACAGCTCGAAGGGAATGGTCGAGCCGCCGGATGAAGAATTGCTCATTCCGCTTGGCAAAGCCGACGTGAAACGCGAAGGCAGCGACGTCTCGATTATTTGTTACGCGCAGACCGTTCCGCTCGCGCTCAAGGTCGCGGCACAACTCGAAGAGGAGGACATCTCCGCGGAAATTGTCGATCTTCGTTCGATCAAACCGCTGGATGAGAAGGCGATTTTCGATTCGGTTACAAAGACGCATCGCGTCGTGATAGTCGAACAAGATCATCCGTTTTGCGGCGTGGGCGCGGAAGTTTGTTACCGGATTCAAAAAAACATTTTCGATGCGCTCGACGCGCCGATCATCCGCGTATCACAGGAAGATGTTCCAATGCCCTACAACGAGCGGCTCGAGCACGCTGTGCTCCCGAACGCGGAAAAACTCATCGCTGCCGTGAAACAGGTTTGCTACGCGTGATGCTCGATCTCCGCTTCAACGCTTTAACGCGTTAACGAATCCCATGCCTGAAATCCAAATGCCCAAGCTGAGCGACACGATGACCGAGGGGACTCTCGTCGCGTGGAAGAAAAAGAAGGGCGATCAAGTTTCTGCTGGCGAAGTGCTCGCCGAAATCGAGACCGACAAGGCGACGATGGAATGGGAATCACCCGAGGACGGAACGCTCACCGAGATTTACGTCGAAGAAGGCGGCAAGGTAAATGTCGGCGACAGAATCGCGTTCATTGGCGGTGAGGGCGAAGAAGCGCCTAAGCCGAAAGAAAAGGAAGAAAAGGAGAAAAAGCTCGAAGCGAAAGAAGAGGAAACGGAAAAAGAGAAACCGAAGGAAGAGGAAGAAAAGCCGGAGGCGCCGAAAGCGGAAGAGAAAGAAAAGAAAAACGCCGTGCCACCGAACGCGGAAAAGAAAGAACCTGAAGCTGAAGAGCGACCGCCAGCCGCTGAAAAGCCCGAGGAAGCGCGAGTAAAAGCGTCGCCCGTGGCGCGGCGAATCGCGGCTGAATTCGGTGTTGATCTGTCGAACGTGAAAGGCACAGGCCCGGAAGGTCGTGTCACGGAAACCGACGTGCGCGCCGCGGCGAAATCAAAAGCCGCCGCTGCAAAACCTTCCGTCCCGGCTGCCGTTAAGGCTGGCGAAAGCGCCCGTATTCAACTTTCCGGGATGCGCAAAATCATTGCGCAACGGCTGGTTGAAAGCCTTGGTCCGGTTCCGCATTTTTATCTCACCATCGAGGTTAATGCCGGGCCGCTTATGGAGGCGCGCGAGGAGTTGAAATCCGCGGGCGAAAGCGCGGAGGCTTCGAAGATCACGGTGAACGACTTCGTTCTAAAAGCCGCGGTGCAAGCCGCGGTAAAAGTGCCGCGAGTGAACGCCTCGTTCGATGGCGACGCCATCGTCCAATATGCCGATGTCGATCTCGGGATTGCGGTGGCGATTGAAGACGGGCTGTTGACGCCAGTCATTCGCGCTGCGCAAAACACATCGCTCCGCGAGATCAGCGAACTGGCCAAGGATTTGGCGCATCGCGCGCGCAACAAGCGAATGAAGCCGGAGGAATTTCAAGGCGGCACGTTCACCGTCTCAAATCTCGGCGGAATGGGTATCGACAGTTTCTCGGCCGTCATCAATCCACCTCAAGGCTTCATTCTTGCCGTTGGCAAGATCACAAAAGTTCCGGTGATTGACGATTGCGACCAAATCGTGGTCGGCCACCGCATGTCGCTTACGATGAGCTGCGATCATCGCGTTATCGACGGCGCGCTCGGCGCAGAGTATCTGAAAGAACTGCGCCACTTGCTGGAAAATCCAGCGCTGCTGATGGTCTGATCGGCTCCTCACTGACGCGCCGTCGTTTCCCATGTCATGAAGTCGTCCAGCGCCTGGCGGTTTTTATCGGTTACAAATTCGATAACCGTCGCGTCATCCACGAAACCGAGAAATGGCGTCTTATCGGGGATCAAATCGAATGGATCGACTAGGTAATTGAGAGCAGCAACGATCCACAAGAGTGCATCATTCGGAACCTGATTGTATTCGCCGCGATGGTGCGCGCGGACCAAACGCAGCATGGTCTGAAGATACGGCCAGCTTTCTTTGAACGGCTCTCTGGGGACTGCCGCCGCCTTGCTCGCTGCTTCGTCCACAAGCGCCTGTAAACTCTCGCGATCATTCAGGCAGGACTTTGCATCGTTGAGTGCTCTGACGAACGCGTCGCTGCGAAGCGCGGGCTTTCGGTAGGGGACGTTCGCCTCGAGATTTTTCGGAGCCGAGCGCGTCTTTCCTTTGATGGGCGATTTCGTTTTCGCTTTTTTCATCCGGCGCTATGAAAACACTTCGATGAGCCGATGAGAAGCCAATTCGTCAGCTACGGTTTTGTCGCCAGAATGAGTGGTGATGGTCCGGGCGCTTCCAGCTTGCGCACTTTTTTGAAGCCCGCGTCTTCGAGCCAGCTTTTGATTTCTTTAAAGCTGAAGGTATCGCCACGCTCGCTGTGTACCAGCATGTTCACGGCAAAGATCAATCCGTTCAATGGTCCGGTGCGATTATCGTTCACCAGCCATTCGGCGATTGCGATGGTGCCGCCCGATTTGAGTGCTCGGAAAGTTTTCTTGAGCAATTTTCGGCTGCGCTCTTCGCCTTCGGTGTGAAGAATGTGGCCCAGCGTCGCGATGTCGTAGTTGTTTCCAAAATCCGCTGCAAGCACGTCTCCCTCGATGTAGGAGAAGCGGTCGGCCAAGCCGAACTTCTGCGTCATCCGCTTTGTAATCGGAATCATTTCCGGCCAATCCTGCGCCGTCACGCGCACAGAGGACGATTGCTGCGCGAGCGCGATTCCCCATATGCCGGAGCCCGCCGCGATGTCGAGCACGCGCACCGGCTCACGTTTTTTCGACACACCGAGGGCTTGGCCGAGCTTCGTCGCTGCCGGATAACTCATCGGGATAATGTTCTCGACGAGGACCGAAAAGAACTGCGGGCCCTGCGTTTCGAGATTGAGCGCGATTGGCGGCGCGCCAGTTCTAACCGCTTCGTCCACATGCAGCCAATCGGGCAGGATATGGGTCTTCGCCATGGCGAAAAATCCAGCAAGCGTGCCGGGTTTGTTGCTCACAAGAAACGCGGTGCTTTCCTGTGTGAGCGAATATTTTCCTTGTCGATCCTTTTTTAAAAGTTCAAGGCCAACCAGCGCATTCATGATCGCGCGCAAACCGCGCTCGGACGCGCCCGTTTCTTTTTTGACGTGCTCGACCGTCTTCGCTCCGGCCTCGAGCGTATCAAAGACTTTGCTGCTCACCGCGGCTCCGATGATGAGCGGCGGCGCGTAGGCGAACCCGAACTGCATCAAGCGCTCGGGCGTGACTTGCTTTTTCCGGCGAATTTTCTTTGGCATGTTTGCTTTGGATTTTTTGGAATTGTAAGATTGATAAGTAGCCAGCGCGCAAGCGCTGGCAAATTCGCTGCACCGTGTCGAACAATTCATCTCAGGGAAAGGCACAGCCTGCGACTTCCCCTGTCGTTCACGTGACGCGCGGAATCATCCGCGACCGTAACACGCGTCGCAAAACGATGTTAGTTTTGATTATGGTTGCACTTATTCTTTTGCTCTCCGGATCGACGTTTCTGCAATCGGCGCTCAACCCGCACGAGCATCCGGGCTGGTTCATCTTGTTCTGGTTGATTTGCGCGTGGCTGACGCTCACAGCGATGTTGCTGGCGATTTTCGATTTGTTGGTCGTTCGACTGGAAGCGCGAAAATCGCAACGCGAGCTGCGCGAAGCCTTTGACAGATCCCCATCGAGTCAGTGAGCATCACGAACTGCAAAACGCGCAAAGAAATGGAAGCGACCGAGCGCGCCGTGCTCGCGCCGTTTGCGGAAAAATCGGGCGAATCGCGCGGTCGCAAATACGCCGAGCCGAGCCACGCCTATCGCACAGAGTTTCAACGCGATCGGGCGCGCATCATTCATTCGCGCGCGTTTCGACGCATGGAATACAAGACGCAGGTTTTTTTGAATGGCGCAGGCGACCATTTGCGCACGCGCCTCACGCATTCCATCGAGGTGGCGTCGATCAGCCGGACGATCGCCCGCGCGTTACGCCTGAACGAAGATCTCGCCGAAGCGATCGCGCTCGCGCACGATCTGGGGCACGCGCCCTTTGGACACTCGGGCGAGGAGATGCTGGCCGAATGCATGCGCGCTCACGGCGGCTTCAATCACAACCGCCAGAGTTTGCGTGTGGTGGAGCTGCTCGAAACTCCGTATCCGAATTTTCCGGGTCTCAATCTGACGTTCGAAGTGCGCGAAGGTCTGCGGAAACACGAGGCCTCCCATGAGTTTCCCGCGCCGGAAGACGAGAAATATCATTGTCCGTCATTGGAGGCGCAGGTCGCGGATCTTGCGGACGAGATTACTTATTATAGCCACGACCTCGATGACGCGGTCGATTTTGAAATTCTAAGCGCGACGCAATTGGAAGAAAACGAGGTCTGGCGCAGGAGCCATCATGCTGTGCTCGCGAACTACGCGGGTGCCAGGCAACCCGACCTGCACAAGTTAATCATTCGCGACATCATCGACAATGAGGTGCACGACCTCGTTACGGCCAGCGCAAAATCCATTGCTGAATCCGGCGTACAAAGCGCAGATGACGTGCGCCGGCAGATGACGCAGCTGATTCGCTATAGCGATGAATTAGCCGAAGCGAATCGCGCGCTGCGGAAATTTTTGTATCAAAATGTTTATTATCATCCGCGCGTCTCCGAAGTGAACCGGCGCGCGTGCGAGATGCTGCGGCGCATTTTCGAGGCGTACCTTGTCGATCCCGACAGGCTAGGCGATGGAGCGACGAGACGGATTGAGAAGGAGGGATTGTACCGCACAGTTTGCGATTACGTCGCGGGAATGACGGACCGCTATTTGATGGAAGAATACGTGCGCATTGCTGGGTAGGGACGCAGCGCTATGGCGTCCTGTCGACGCAGCGCGCCGACCCTACCTCAGCTCGGGGGAAGAAAGCGGAATTCAGCCTGTAAATCGCCCCAGAGCCACTTCACGAACCAATCTTTTTCGATCAAGGACGCTTCAGCGGTGCCGAGCGCCTCGGCTCGATCGACGTTTCCGTGCAAGCTCGTCAGCATGACAGCGGGCGCGATTTTCCTCGCGCTGGAAGTGATCTGGTTCCGTTTTTGCGCTTGTACATCACATCCACGGCGATCTCTTTCGCCGTCATGCTTGCAGTGGATTCAGCATAATTCCGCGGCGCTTTGCATCGCGACGTCGCTATAAAACCCAAGTGCGTCGCGCAGCGCGCTGTCCCTACCTATGCAGCGGCGTTTCCGATTTCGTCGCGCAAATACGTGATGAGGAAACGGAGGCGTTGATTGAGAGAACGTTCTTCGAGCACGCGTTGCCGTCGCAACGGATCGTTCACGAATGTCCAAGCCATAAGGTTTTGCGCCGAGCGCTTCGGTCTCGACGGTAGTTGCGTCGTGCGACTCGACGATCTCGATCCTGGCGATCGGAAACGGAGTTTCCTGTTCGAAACTGGTGAAGCGCACACGTTGCAGACCTTGCAGGATCAAATTCGACGTGCCATCGCTGCGCCCGACACAGGCGCGAATCAACCCGACGGTAGCAAGATGAAAGAAATCCTCCGGGGCATGCCAATCCGGGCAACTGGGTTTGATGAGAGTCACGCAAAACATGCGATGATGACGAAGCGCGTGTTCCAACATGTTGCGATACCGCGGCTCGAAAATGTACAGCGGGAGCAACGCATGCGGAAAGACCACCGCGCCCGGCAGCGGCATGACCGGCAGTTGCTTTGGCAAAGTTACTGGCGAAGGCATGATATGTTGCGCTTTGTACGATATGTGCGCTGGAGAAAGAGCAAGCGAATGGGACGTGATTCGTTAAAGCGTTACATCGGATTACGATTCAACGCCTTCAACGATTCACGTCGCGGAGCGACTTCAAGCGCGCGAAGTTGTTTGAGCGAGAGTTGCCCTTCGATGTCGGTTTCTGCGCCCACGGATCCATAAACCAGCGCAGAGCCCACGCGCGCGAGCAAGACTCGCGACGAGCAGACGCGCGAGTTGCACGGGTGTGTCGGTGCGTGTCGCGACCTTGAAAATATCTGCGCCATGGGTTTTGGCAGCGCGGGCTTTGGCGCGCAACACGCGTAAGGGCGGCGTCGATTTAAAATTATGGAATGAAATGATGCGCCGCACTTTTTTCTGCTTTGCTAATGTGAGCAACGAACGCAAAGCAGATGCCGAGCGCAGTTCAACATCGACATAGTCGGCATGCGGTAAAAATCGAGTCAATACATCGCGCCGTTGCCGCAGTGACAATTTGTTCCCGCCTCCTTCCTGCGGGTGTCGCGCGGTGATGATGAGCGGCGCGCGTAACCTCGGCAGTTTATTTTCCAATTGATCGACGATGCCTGCGAGACGATCCAGGCGCAGCTCGAATAAATCCGGCGGATTGCACATCCGCACGGCACGACCCAAGTCCGCGCGGGATGCGACCACGCCAATGACACGCGGACGCTTCGTGGCCGAGTTGCGCACCGTCATTTTTTAACCACGGATGGCGAGCGCTCTCTCGACGTACTTGGCCAGAATGTCGAATTCGACATTCACTAGGTCGCCGACCTGAGCGCGATCAAGATTGGTATGGCGCTTCGTGTACGGGATGATCCATACGAGAAAGCTTTTCGGAAAAACATCAGTAACGGTGAGGCTGATTCCATTGAGAGCGATCGAACCTTTGCGGGTCACATACTGTACAAACTCGGCCGGCAACTCGACTTCCAATCGAAAGTCTGCGCCTTTCTTGTCGAAAGCAACAATGCGGGACACCCAATCGATATGGCCCTGCACGAAATGTCCGCCGAGCCGTCCCTCGGCCGGCAAAGCGCGTTCCAGATTCACCGGATCGTTTCGGCGCAATTTTTGCAAGTTGGTGCGAGCGATTGTTTCTTCGAGAAGATCGAAGGTGAGCCGATCGCCGCGCCGCGAAGTCAACGTGAGGCAGCAGCCATTCACGGCGATGCTGTCGCCGCGCCGTGCCTTTTTCCCAGTCTTCGACGCGGCAATTTGCAACACCGAACGTCTTCGCGTGCTCGCGACCCGCGGTCGGAGTTGAGTGCCGCCATCGCTCGCGCGCACCTCAACGACCTTGCCGACTTCTTCGATCAGGCCGGTGAACATGACGATCCACTTCTTAAGAGCGATCTAGCCATGAAGCGAGCATCTTTGGTAAAGGGAACGAGTTGCGGGCAATGCGACCTGTCACTTTCGTTCCGCCACCATCAAGTTGGCTTCCTTCCAGTTCCAGCGATAGCCGAATCCGAACTCGAGCGGCGGCGGATTGCTTCGCGCGAAGAGCTCTTGCAGTTTGGGCTGAAAATGTTGTTTGAAGAGCTCGATGGGGCCGAGATAGGTGCCGAAGAGGCGGAGACTCCACTTGTTTGGGTCGAAATAAGCCAGGGGAATTCCAGAGTCGTCCTGCACAACGCGGTTGCTATGTTCGAGAATGAAATTGCGGATCGTCGCGAAACCGTCTTCGAACATCAAATACGACGATGATTTGAGAAAACTCGAGCCGGGGCCTAATCGCTGGCAGAATTTCAAGAAGCCGGGTGTCGTTTTAATTCCACCGTCAGAAATATCTGCGGTGAAATAATACAGTGTTTGTGAGCTGCCCGACTGATTGTCGGTGTAATTGATCCGGACGCCGGAAATACTGCCACCTTTTCTGCGATGAAAACGTAAAGAATCGGCAGCACACCGTTGAGGTTCTGCTGTAGTAGATCGATTTTCATGTCTTTGGTGATGAAGTAGGTCGTTTCGAGCGAGGACTTCATCGCGTTTTCCAAGTTTCCAAGCGCGCCGGCCAGATTCGCGATCCGCAATGGATCAGGAGGCGGCCCCATCGATTCCTTTCCGCAAAGGATGTACACCGAAGCGCGTGGAAAAAATTGATCTACGTAGAGAAAATCGGGCCCGCTGAACATGTAAAACGCTACAGGGATCGGTTGCAGCAATTCCGGAACATACGTCTCCTGCCAGGCGTGCAGTTTCTGGAGCTGTCGGAGATTGAGCTTTGAGAATTCTTTCTCAAAAAATGCGGCATGTCCCTGCCATGCCGGATCGCGCGTGAGCGGTGCGAGCGGGGAATTTTCCGGCACTGGCATTCCAGCAAGAAAACGCGCGACATCGTTTGGTCCGGCAGCGACCGGCATTGCACGAGGTGCAACTTCGGGACTCTCCTGAGCACAAATCCTCAGTTCATCGACACTGGCCAGGGTTAACAACAGGATTGCGGCAACTGTTTTTCCGAACGAATTCCTAGTCATACAGGACGAGCTTTTCCTGCGCAAAAGTAGAGGAGCAAACCCAAGAGCGCTGTTCCCACGCCAGCGAGCGACTCCGCGGTATGCCACCGCACCAAATAAACGATCATCCAAATCGTGATTATCGAGAAAAGAACAGGCGGGAGCGGATAGAGCCAAACTCGATACGGGCGCGTGATTTCCGGGTGTGTGAAGCGGAGCACGATTACTCCGAGCACAGCAAACAGCGAGCAAATCAACAAACTGAATTGAGTATAGCGGACGACGTCTTCGAACATCAAATACGACGATGATTTGAGAAAACTCGAGCCGGGGCCTAATCGCTGGCAGAATTTCAAGAAGCCGGGTGTCGTTTTAATTCCACCGTCAGAAATATCTGCGGTGAAATAATACAGTGTTTGTGAGCTGCCCGACTGATTGTCGGTGTAATTGATCCGGACGCCGGAAATACTGCCACCTTTTCTTGATCGAGGAAATCAATCCGAGGCAAATCCCCGCTCCTGCGGCGCGCCCGCCGGCTGCTCCGAAAATGTGTTTACCTGCGATCAATGCCACTTCGAGTTGACCCTTCAATTCTCCAAGAGGCGTGGTTGCGAGAAAGACGGCATTAAGCAGCACATAGATCACAATCACAAGACCCGTTCCGACGAGCAAAGAGCGCGGCACAGTTTTCTTCGGTTGCTTAATTTCGCCGCTGATATAGGCGGCCGCGTTCCAACCAGAATAGGAGTACATCACATAAACGAGCGCGATCGCGAATGGCCCGCTGAGGATCGCCATTGTATCGCCGGGCGCGGGAAAAAGGCTGATGGGTTGTTTGGCTGGAACAAAAAACCCAGCGGCGATCAGCGTGCCAATTAAGAGCAATTTCACGAGGGTAGAAACATTCTGAAACGCGCTGCCGACTTGCAGATTGCCAAGGTGAAACACCGCTACCATCCAAACGACCACAAACGACAGGAGGAACGGCGAACCCATTCCAAAGACGCCGGTAAAATATTTTCCGAAGGCCATGGCTGCGAGCGCCACAGGAGCGGCGAATCCGACCGTGGCAGAAACGAAACCCGCCATGAATCCAACCGCGGGATGATAAATCCGCGACAGAAAATGATATTCGCCGCCAGAGCGCGGCAGCTCGGCGCTGAGTTCGCCGTAACAGAGGGCCCCACAAAGCGCGGCGATTCCGCCGACGATCCACAGCATGAGCAGTGCGAACCCCGATTGAATCTCGGCTACCTGGAAACCGAGGCTCGTGAAGAAGGACGCTCAGCGATGGCAGTCATCGTTGAATCGACAATCCCGAAATTATCTGGCTTGGCGAATTGTTTCGGCGTGGCATTCAACTTCATGATTGTCTCGTCTCTGCGGGAGATTCGTTGCTTGCTTAAAATCAGCGCATCCAGCAGCCGCCGGATGATTTTCCTGAGTTGTCAGAAGCCGTTCCCGGCATCACTTTGAAAACGGCATGAATCCACATCCGAAACTCTCGATTGAAACCGCCACTCAACTTGCGGTCTTTCTTGCAAATCGTCCCGGGGCGCTTGCGCGCGTGTGTGAAGCGCTGGCAAAGGCGGAAATCAACATCAACGCGCTCGCTACATCCGACACCGTCGATCACACCGTGGTGCGCATGGTGGTAAGCGATCCGACCAAAGCGCTAATGCTTTTGGGTGAAGCAGGCGTGCTCGCGCTCGAGGCGGAGGTGCTCATGATCGAAACCGCGAATCAACCGGGTGTGCTGGCCACGATTGCCGAGCGTCTCGCGAAGGCGGACGTCAATATCGAATACGTCTATCTCGCCGGCGGCCGGGGCGCTGAAAGAGGTCTTATCGTCCTGCGGCCATCGGATATAGAAAAAGCGCAAAGCGCGTTGGAAGGCCTGTAGAGTCATTAAAAAAAGCGGGCAGAACACCGCCGCACTCTAAAACGCAGGCGAGGAATAGAGCTCAGCGGGCGCAGCTACGTTTGGTGCGATGTCCATCCACCATTCGTGATTGCCATTGCGAACTCCATGCTGGATAAATGCGCCGCGCGTTTATGACTTCGGTAAGGACTTTCCTCGGTTATCCATACCCTCTGGGCGCGACATGGATGGGGAACGGCGTCAACTTCGCTATCTTTTCCGAGCATGCCACCGGTGTTGAGCTTTGTTTGTTCGACAACATCGAGGCAACAGAAGAAAACATTCGCATTCCGGTCACTGAACACACTAATCAGGTCTGGCACGTTTTTTTACCCGATGTGCGGCCAGGACAATTGTACGGTTTCCGCGTTTCCGGCCCGTACGATCCAGAACGCGGGTTGCGGTTTAACAGTTCGAAACTTCTTCTCGATCCCTACGCAAAAGCTATCGCCGGAGAAGTGAGCTGGGCGGATGAAATGTTCGGTTACGTCATCGGAGACAAGAAGGAAGATTTGACTCAGGATTTTCGCGATGACGCGTGGGGCGTGCCGAAGTCGGTGGTCATCGATACCGGATTCGACTGGCAGGGTGACAGGAGACCCGGCATCGCGCTGGACAATTCTGTAATTTATGAGCTGCACGTGAAAGGCTTCAGCACACTCTGGCCCGATGTGCCAGAGGAATTGCGAGGCACTTATGCGGCGCTCGGCAGCCCGGCGGCCATTGATTATTTCAAAAAGCTCGGCGTGACGGCAGTTGAGCTATTGCCAGTACACGCGCACATTGACGACAAGGTTCTAATTGATCGCAGCCTGACGAATTACTGGGGTTACAATACGATCGGTTTTTTTGCGCCGCATGCGCAGTACTCCAGCAGTGGGCAAATGGGCGAACAGGTCTTCGAGTTCAAATCGATGGTGCGTAGTCTTCACACCGCCGGTATCGAGGTGATTCTCGATGTGGTTTACAACCACACCGCCGAAGGCAACCACATGGGCCCAACACTTTCCTTTCGCGGTATTGATAACCCCGCCTACTACCGCCTGCTCTCCGACAATCCGCGCTATTACATGGATTACACCGGCACGGGCAACAGCCTGAACATGCAGCATCCACGCGTGTTACAGCTCATCATGGACAGCCTGCGGTATTGGGTCCAGGAGATGCACGTAGACGGCTTGCGCTTTGACCTGGCAGCCACCCTGGCCCGGGAACTGCACGAAGTCGATCGTCTGGGCGCCTTTCTCGACATCATTCAGCAGGACCCGGTGCTCTCGCAGACGAAGCTGATTGCGGAGCCCTGGGACTTAGGGGAAGGCGGCTACCAGGTTGGCAAATTTCCCGTAGGGTGGGCCGAGTGGAATGACCGCTATCGCGATGCTGTGCGTTCTTACTGGAAAGGCGACGGTGGCCTGATCGGCGAGCTCGCCTATCGCATGACGGGATCAAGCGATCTTTATGAGCGCAGCGGGCGCAGGCCTTATGCGAGCATCAATTTTGTGACCGCCCATGACGGCTTCACGCTGTGCGATCTGGTCAGCTACAACCAGAAGCATAACGAGGCGAACGGAGAAGAAAACCGTGATGGCAGCGACAACAACCGGAGTTGGAATTGCGGAGTGGAGGGCCCGACGGACGATCCGGCCGTGAATACGTG
>QHOV01000020.1 GCA_003218885.1 Verrucomicrobiota bacterium
TCTCGACAAAAACGTGAAGCACGGTCGCTTCGAAAGCTGGATTTGTCGCGTGACCGTGTGTTTCCCAGCTGCGATCAAGCAAATCGATCTCGACGCTGCCGGGAATTGGTTCGCCGCCATTTATTCGAATTGCAGCATCACGAAAATCCGGTCCAGCTTCGCGGTTCCAGGTGCCGAATTGGATAATGTCGATCTTGTCTCCGGCGGTGCCGACAAAATGTTTGCCGAAATCTCCAGCAAACCAGCGCGCTTGCAGCTCCAGCTCGGATGGAATTCGCGGTGAGACGAATAGCGCGCGTTCGCGCACGCGAGTCGTGTCGCGCATTTGCGCATAGTGCTCTACGAGCGTGCTCACGTGCAAATTATGAGAAGAGTGTTCGCGAATGTCACGTGTTGCGTCATGCGCGCAGCCGCGCGTTTTGGAGTGCGCGGACATGTCCGCGCTTTGACAGCGGCGACATGTCGCCGCACTCCAAACTTCGCCAGCACGCGAGAGCGTGCGCTACCCAACCGGACTCGTAGATTCTGCGGCGACCTGCTCGCGCAACGCTGGCTCGCGCAGCCGTTCACGCAAGTCGCGAACAATCTGCTCGACTAACGCTGCAGCCGATCGCGGAAAGATGAATGAATACTTTGGACCTTTCCCGGCTAGGGGAGCTATCACGAGGTTCTCGGAAAGAAAATTCGGTTCGTGATTTACTACTGTGCCCTGGAGATCGATCGTGCGCGTGTAGGGGCGTCTACCTTTGCGCGCCACGAAGATCAGTCTGCGCGGTTCTTCATTTGTCGCGGCGAGTGCACCGAAAAGATTCGCTGGAATGCGACCGCCTCGTCCGCTGATGCACGGGACAGCCCAGGCGATGGTTTCGCCCAAAACGTTTTCATGGCCGAACACAGTTGCGAGTCGCGCCGGCAGTGTGACCGGCAATTTTACCGGTAGGTCGCGGTCGGCTGGTCCGTTAAGTTTTTTCCAGGCCAGCCAGATTTTCGCTTTCATGGCCCGCAAGATTTTTGGCGCAAAGTAAAAAAAGGCAGCGATGCTGATCAAAAAGATGATAAGCGCCAGCAGGGGATTGAAATGCACGAGAGCCAGCCCGCCGAGCACGGCGGCGTCTTCGCCAAGGCTCAGGCCGATATTCGAAAATGGTTCCGGCGATGTGTTGCTGGCGAGACGGGTCGCTGCCTTTGCGGTGTGCGCAATAAGGCTGGTGCCGCCGGCGAGCAATGCAACAACTACCGTAAATGCCGGACTCGGGTGGCCGAGCACCTGAATCGCCAGCAACGCGCCGCCGATCGGACGAATAACGGTGTGGACCGCGTCCCAGATGGAATCCACCCACGGAATTTTATCAGCAAAGAACTCGAGGAAATAGAGAAGACCAGCGACTGTAATTATCCACGTGTTGCCGAGGACCTCGAGCGATTGATACTGTGGCGCCAGCGTGATCCAGTGAAAATGGATGGCCAGTCCGGTGACAAAAACCGTCAGGTAAAGGTTGATGCCGGCGAGACAAGCCAGGCCGAGCGCGACGGCAAGAAGGTTGAGTTTCTCCACGGAGCAATTATACGACGGAGTTAAAAGGTTAAAAGAGTTACAACGTTACAAGGGGGACGTGTTTTTAACGATGTAACGTTTGTAACGCTTTTAACTTCGCTGATAATCTGCGCCATGATCGACATTCGCTTGATTCGCGAGAAGCCAGATTTCGTTCGAGAGCGCCTGGCTACGCGAGGCGGCGGAGATGAGGAGAAGATTGATGAGGTATTGCGAGTCGATGCGGAGCGCCGAAAAACCGAGACCGAATTGCAACGATCACAGTCTGAGCGGAATCGACTAAGCAAGGAGATCGGCGCAAAACGTTCGCGTGACGAACCGAGCGGAGAGCTTGAAGCGCAAGTGCGCAAGATCGGTGAGCAAATTGGCGATCTCACGCAGCGCGCAAGCTCGTTCGACGAAGCGCAACGCAACTTACTAATGGAAATTCCAAATGTGCCGCACGAGAGCGTTCAGATCGGTAAAGACCCGAGCGCAAATCGTGTGGTCCGCACTTGGGGCGAGAAACCTCAATTAACCAAGCCGGCCGATCATGTAGCCCTCGGCACGAGATTGAATCTTTTCGATCTCGATCGAGCGGCAAAACTGAGCGGAAGCGGTTTTATTTGCTTTACCGGCGCAGGCGCCAGGCTCGAACGCTCGCTGATCAATTTCATGATCGACCTGCATACGCGCGAGCATGGTTACGTTGAGATCAGTCCGCCGTTTTTGGTCCGGCGCGATTGCATGATCGGCACGTCGCAGTTGCCGAAGTTCGAAGCCGACATGTACGGCTTGGAGGAGAACCAGCTTTTCCTTGCGCCTACCGCGGAAGTCCAGCTAACAAATCTCTATCGCGAGGATATCCTCAGCGTTGCCGATCTTCCGAAAAAGTTCGTGGCCTATACCCCCTGTTTCCGTCGGGAGGCCGGCGCGGCGGGACGCGAGACGCGTGGGATCATTCGAGTGCACCAGTTCGACAAAGTAGAGTTGGTGAAAATCGCAACGCCGGAGAAATCATACGAAGAACTCGAATGGCTGGCTGCCGACGCCGAACGGATTCTGCAACAGCTCGGTTTGCATTACCGAGTGGTCGAGCTTTGCACTGGCGATCTGGGATTTGGTTCGGCCAAGACGTATGACATCGAAGTCTGGTCGCCCGGTCAGGAGGGATTTCTTGAGGTTTCGAGTTGTTCAAATTTCGAAGATTTCCAGGCGCGCCGGATGCAGCTTCGGTTCAAAGATCGCGATGGAAAAAACCGGTTTTGCCACACGTTGAACGCATCTGGTCTCGCCCTGCCGAGGCTATTCGCTGCGCTCATCGAAAACTATCAGCAGCCGGATGGTTCAGTGATCATTCCCGAAAAATTGCAGCCCTATTTCGGTGCCAGCGAGATTCGCTGAGTTGTAGCGGCGTTTGTGTCAAACGCCCAATCCGCCGGTGATTTTCGTCATTTCCGATTGCGCAAGCGCCTTGCCCTGTTCAATAGCTTGTTTCACGGCGCTTAAGACCATTTCCTCGAGAAATTCGACGTCGTTCGGATCGACAACCTGCTTGTCGATTTTGATCGCGATGATGTCGCCCGCGCCGTTCGCGGTAGCTTTAACCTTACCTCCAGCAGCGCTCACTTCGATGGTCTTCTTCTCAAGCTCAGCCTGTGTTTTCGTCATTTGCTCCTGCATCTTCTGAGCCTGCTTCATCAATTTGTTTAGGTTCATAACGTTTGGGCCCGACGTTTTGTCATTCCGAGCGAAGTCGAGGAATCTCTTTATTTTGAATTGAATAGCGAGAGATGTTTCGACTCCGCTTCGCTCCGCTCAACATGACAAAGCCTCGGGTTCAGGATTTTATCTGAGCGTTGAACAGTTCGATGGCTTCCTGAATCAGCGGATCGTCTTTGAATGACTTCGCTGGTTTAGGGCCCTCAGCAGTAATCGATGGAATCCCGTCTTTCGCCGCAAATTTCACCGACCAATCGCGTCCACTTGCTTCCTTCAGGAGCGTTTCCAGTTGCCGGCGATTGTTTACGCTCGCGAGCACTTCAATCTGTAACTGGTCATCCGGCGAATGTCCCAGCACGAAATTGCGGCCATCTGTTCCGATCGGACGAACTGACTCGCTTAACGTTCGCAAAAGACCTTTCGCTGGGATTCTGGCAAGCACCTGCTCCCAAATCTTTTCAGAATCGACGGTTGCAGATGTCTCTTCCACGCGCGGCGCTGTAGTGGCAGCCGTGCCGGCTGCAGCGTTATGAGTTGCAGGCGATACGCCTGCCGCCACAAGGGCAGATTCTTTTTGTGAAATGATTTTTCCATCATCGCGAAGCTCGCCCAGTTTTTCGATCACCTCATCGAGCGTCGCCTGTCCAAGGCTCTGGATTGCCTTGATGATCGCTACTTCGAAATGGAGCTTTTTATTCGGCGCCCATTTCATGCGACCTTCGGCGGCGGCAAACTGATCGATCAGCTCAAGCAAACGATCCGTGGCAATCAGTTCGGCGTGTACCCCAAGCGACTTTTGCACGTCAGGATCGACGTCCTCCTTGAGCGCGTCCGGCTTGGCTTTGAACACGAGCAAATCACGCAGGTATGCGATCAGGTCCGACATGAGCCGCATCATGTCCTTGCCGCTTTCGCTTTGCTGATGCAGCAGGTCGATCGCGGCCGGCGTTTCTCCTCTCAAAATCCGCCCGGTGAGATCGACCATCGTTTGTCCGCTCGTGAATCCGAAAACATTGAGCACATCGCTCTCGCTGATTTTCTCTCCGCAAAATGCCACAAGCTGATCGAGCATCGATTCTGCATCGCGCAGACCGCCTTCTGCGCCGCGCGCGATCGCATGCGCAGCCGCCGGCTCCAGCGTGATCTTTTCCTTTCCGGCGATGAATTGGAGGTGCTGCGCTATGAGATTTGCCGGGATGCGATGGAGATCGAACCGCTGACAGCGTGAGAGGATCGTCGGCAAAACCTTGTCGGGTTCCGTCGTGGCGAAAATGAACTTCACATGTGGCGGCGGCTCTTCGAGCGTTTTCAACAATGCGTTGAATGCCTCCTTAGTGAGCATGTGCACCTCGTCGATGATGTAGATCTTGAGACGGGACTTCGCCGGCGCGTAGCGCACGTTGTCGCGCAACTCGCGCACGTCATCAATGCCGCGGTTGCTCGCGCCATCGATCTCGATTACGTCCAGGCTGTTGCCCGCTGCGATCTCCAGGCAGTTGTCGCATTTTCCACATGGCGTGACCGTCGGACCTTTGATGCAATTGAGCGACTTCGCCAAAATCCGGGCCGTTGAAGTTTTGCCGATGCCGCGCGGTCCAACAAAGAGATAAGCATGGGCAAGGCGATTCTGTGCGATCGCGTTTTTCAGGGTGCGTGAGACATGCGGTTGCCCCACCAGATCGTCGAAAGTCTGCGGCCGATATTTTCTGGCGAAAACCTCGTAGCTCACGCGTTCAATCTAAATGCGTGAAAGGAACGCGGAAACAGAAAAGAATTGTAGGGTGGGCGCTTCGCCTGCTGGTCGGGGCTGGCAACCGAAGCGGTTACCCTACAATGTCTGAAGTTTTCGATTGAGCGTTGGACGTTGGACGTTGAGCGTTGGACGTTTCTGATCATGGCCCGTAGAATTTTTGCCGGTTTCCTGCTCCTACTCGCCCTCGATTCCTTTGCGCGCGAGCCGATCAAATCACCGCCGCCGCCAATCCAGGCGAAGATCGTTCGAGCGCGTGACCTTGGGATTCCGTTTGAAGGCATACCGGGAGAACTGAACGCGATTACCGATGTTCCTGGCGTGGAAGTCGGCTATACCACGTTAATTAGTGGTGAAGGAAAGCTTGAAGTGGGCAAAGGCCCGGTGCGTACCGGCGTTACGGCGATCCTGCCGCGCGGTCACGCTTCGCTTAACGATCCTGTTTACGCTGGGTTTGTCAGCCTGAATGGAAATGGCGAGATGACCGGCACCGCATGGATCGAAGAGAGTGGTTTCCTCGAAGGACCGATTATCATCACAAACACGCACAGCGTCGGCGTAGCGCGCGATGCGGTGATCGCGTGGCGCGTTAAGCACGGCGCAGCCGATAGCACCGGCTACTGGTGGAGCTTGCCTGTTGTTGCCGAGACTTGGGACGGCTGGCTCAATGACATCAATGGCTTTCACGTTAAGCCGGAAGATGTTTGGCACGCACTGGATACCGCGCATGGCGGCGCCATCGAAGAAGGCAGCGTCGGCGGCGGCACCGGCATGATCTGCTACGAGTTCAAAGGCGGAAACGGGACCGCCTCACGTAAGATCGGCATCCGCGTATCCAAAGACGCTCCGCCACGAAGCTTTGTTGTCGGCGTATTTTTGCAGGCGAACTTCGGTCGCCGCCCCCAGCTCATAATCGCGGGCGTACCCGTTGGCCAAAAGATTCCAGGTGAAGTTTACAAACAAGAAAGCGGTTCGTGTATTGCGGTCGTCGCGACAGACGCGCCGCTGTTGCCGAATCAATTGAAACGGCTCGCGCGCCGCGTGTCGCTCGGCCTTGCGCGGACGGGAACAATCTCCGGAAATGGTTCGGGCGATTTGTTCATCGCATTTTCAACTGCAAATCCAAACGTCGCGGGCCCAGATCAAATCACGCACGATGTGCAAACAATCCCGAACGATCTCATGGACCCGCTCTTCGCCGGCGTTGTCCAGGCAACCGAGGAAGCGGTGGTAAATGCACTGATCGACAACCGCTCGATGACCGGCCGCGACAATCATCGCGTCGAAGCGCTCCCGCATGATCGGTTGCGCGAAATTATGAAGCGTTTCCGCTGAGTGCCGCGTAGCACAGGCATCTTGCCTGTGGGGCAACCAGGCGTCTCGCCTCGTTAATGCTTTCTCGGCAGGCAAGATGCCCGCCGGCCTCACAGCCAGGATGGCTGTGCTCCTTCGCCTACCGGCCGCGGCTAAATCATTGCGAGCAACAGCGGCGCAACCTTCGTCGCGGCTATTCCTAGCAGATGTAGCGTCAATTTCTCCGCGCGTTCTTGCGCCTGCGCCGGTTGGCTGTCAATAAAGACCCTCAGATCGCGCTTTTGGTTTTCCACGAAATAATCGAAGTCGTCTTTGTCGATCTTGCGTTCTTTCAAAAGGATGAGGCGCCGTTCGAGTTCCTCTGCGTTTTGTCGGATCAGCTCGGTGGTGTCACCTTTCGCTTGCGCGAGCAAATCCTGAAATTCCTTCGTCGCCGCCGCGACCGATTCGTCCCCGACCTGATCGAGTGCCGAATCGAGCTCCGATTTCTTCCGAGATTTCTTGCGTTTAGGCTTACCGTCCGAGGGCATGATCGTAAATCTTGTTGACGTCTTTCTTCATCTCGCTCGCCAGCGCTGGAGTAACTTTGCCGTGGTTTGCTTTGCTTCGCAGATGCGCTGCGTCCGCGTCGAATTGTGCTTTGAGATCGATTAGCACCGGACGACGCGCCGTGAATTTTTCATTGGCGATGACCTGCTGAAATTTTGTATTGCCTGCGTTCACCCTGGCCTCGAACGCGGCGGCGTTGAAACGTTTGCGGGGCACGGCGAACTCGTCGATGAAGGCAAGATGAAAACTGCGCAGGCTTTCGATCTGCGCATCACTTCCGGATTTATTAATAGTCGCGGTGCCACAACTCGTGATGACGATTGCGGCAGCACAGAGGAACGCGTTTCGAACAATGAGATTCTTTGCGGTATTCGGATTCATAAGGCGCCCGGTCGTTAGGTTACTGATCTTGCGCTGGCTCGCTCCCGCGTGTCAAGACAGAAGAAGCGTCGTCAGCGACCATGAGTGGCTGCGGCACGCCCGGACTGCCAGCGGATTATTTCGTTGCTTGCTGCACCGCGGCCGGGTCGTCGAGCAAAATCCATTCGATCACCGACACCGGCAGACTGCCATTCTTGATCAGGTCATCGTGGAATTGGCCGAGCCGGAAATTTTCGCCTTGTCGATCCTTGTAGCGGCCGAGCAAATTCATGATCTGCCATTTGCCGATGATGTAGCTGATTTTTTGAGTTGGGCTTGAAGCTGCGCCCGCTGCTTCGCCCTCGGCTGCTTCGCGATCCAATCCGCCGGCATCCATGAAATATTTCACCGCCTGTTCGAAACTCCACCGACCCGTGTGGAGGTTTACATCTACGCCGATCCGGGCGGCGCGGTAGCGTGACAAGCGGAGGATTTGTCCCTGTGCTGGCGAGTTGTTCGGATAAAGCCCAGTCCGCATCAGCATCTCTTCGCCATACAGGGCCCAGCCTTCCACGAAGACCGAATCCTCATGCTGACGCCGAATCTCGTCGCTTAAATGGTTCGCGATTGAGAGCTGGAGAAAATGCCCGGGAATGCCTTCGTGTCCAAGGATCGGTCTCGGGTCTTCAATCGCCGCGCGGATGTAAAAATTCTTCGATTCCGGATTGTAAGTCGGAATGAAAAAGAAACCCGTTGGTTCTTTGTCGTAAACGCCGGGAGGATTCATGAAACCTCCCGGGCTGGTGGGTTTGAACGCCTCCGGCAACTGCCGAATTTGAAACGCGCCAAGGTAATCCGGCAAAGTCACAAGATTATGCTCTTTCAAGAAGCTGATCATTTCTGCCTCGCGGCTTTCGTACGCTTTTAGGAACGATGCCTGGTCAGGCGGGATCTGCGCGGCGCGTTTTGGGTCTGGATCAGCCAGTTTTGGATCGGGTAGAAGCGCCTCGAGCGCGCGGTAACGCGCGAGTTCAGCGCGTCCAATCATTTCCACCTCCGCCGCATTGAGCGGCAGAAGCAAAACGCGCTTTAGATAATAATTGTAGTTCGCTTCTCCCATCGGCGCGAAGTCGACCATTTTCGGCAGGCGCTTCTCGAGCTCGTCAGCATAGTTGTGCAGAGCGGTAAGGGCGCCGTCGCGCGCTTGGATCAGGTCTTGGTGCTCGTTAGGCGCAAGATCGACATCGAGCGCCATCAAGCTCTTGTTCAAAAGCGGATCGATTGAGCGCGCCGATTGAATTGCCAACTGAGCGTAGAGCTTAACCGGCTTCTGCAAATTACTCAGGCCCTGCTTCAACAGCGCCGGCATCTGCTTCAGACGCGCTGTGGCAGCGAGCGCGCGTCTTTGTGGCGTGTCGTATTCCTTTTTCAGCAGTGAAAAGATGGCGTCCGTGCATTCGCGGACGTAAACCTGTGGATTTGTCCGCTCGAATTTTAGGATTCGATCTTCGAAATCGACATTCTCCAGTTGTGCGCGGAAAAGAATCCAGTCGATCCGTGCGTCTTTTGGCCAGCCGTCGGTCTTCATCGCGCGCACCTTGTCTAAGAGCGAACGCACGTGCTGCGCGCGCTCAGCGATCTTTGCTGGCGAATAATCGGTCAGCCGATCGTCCCACGTATGCAGTCCCGTGTCGCTGCTGCGGACGGGATAATTTTCGTTTCGCCACGCGTAATAATCGTCCGCCAATTTATGTAGCGCCGCGTCGGCACCCTGATTCTTAAACGTGTCTGCGTTTATGCTGGGCGTTGATTTCGTGATCAGTGCCTTGTTGGAAACATCCGGCTTACGTTCGGAAGGCGACTGCGCGTTCGCCATAGCCGGCGCGAGTAACAGGAATGCGATTATGCGAAAGTCGGCTGGCTTCACCTGCGCAATCGTAATGTGACTATGTCAAATGGGAAAGCTGCAAAGCGTATCGCGCATTCTTACGATCATTGGCGCTTCCCATGTAGCCGCCGACCTGTGGACTGCGCGCTTCGCACAGCGAAGCGGCTACAACAACGGTCTGTGGTCATGTCCTTCAATCACGCTCTTCCAGTTCTTTGAGCAATTGTTGTTTCAGATGCCGACGGGCTGCCTTTTTAATCGCGCGCCTCTCAGCAGCCACCGCGTGCTTTTCCGCCTGGCGTTCTTTCCGTGTCCGGCGCTCTGCTGAACTTGGCAAATGCGTAATCTTCGGTCGCCGCGCGCCGACCTGTCGTTCCTTTGGTTTTGCGTACGGATCCACGGGAGAAGTTAGCGCTTCGTATTCGCGACAAAAAGGATGGGAATCGCGGCAAATTGAAGGCTGACTGAAAACAAAGCGACAGCCAGAACCGATTTATCGTAAAGCAATCCCATTACCGCGCTGCCGAGGAACCACGCGATCCCGTATCCGGTGTCAAAGAGCCCAAATGCCGTGCTTCGTTTCTGCGGTGGAATGACGTCGGTGAGCATCGCTTGAAGCAGCGAGCCCTGCGCGCTCATCCCGATTCCCCAAAAGATCATTCCCATCAATGCAGACGCGAATGAGCCCAGAAAGACAAAGGGCGCCGCCACGGCGGAAATAACAAACGCGAACAGGGAAATATTTGGGCCGAATCTGTCAAACAACCGGCCCAGCGGGATCGAAGCGAGCGCGCTGCTCGCCATCGCGACTGCATAAAATACGGGAATCAAATTTGCAGGCACCGTGTTCGTCTTGTGAAAATGAAAACCGATCAACGCGAAGTCGGCAAAACCAGCGGCGATCAACGAGCCTGCGGCGAGGTAAATCCAGTAAGCTCGCGTCAGATTCGTTGTCGCGAGCGTGTGCCCGGCGCCTTCCTCTAGTTCGTGC
>QHOV01000021.1 GCA_003218885.1 Verrucomicrobiota bacterium
TTTCTCTGGAGCTTGAAGGTTCAAGCTTGGATCTTGCGACCCGGAACTTAAGCGCAGTCGATGAAAAAAGTTACAATCTTTTGGCCGTGGCTGGCGGCGATCTGTAGCGGACTTCTCTACACGGCTTGCTTTCCGCCTTTCAACCTAACCTGGCTCTGCTGGATTGCTCTGACGCCGCTCATCGCGGCAATTTGGTTTTCCGGCAGGGAGTCGCGCCTTCCTTGGCTTCGTAACTTGCTTCTTGGCTACGCGGCAGGATTGGCGTTTTTCTGGACGGCGTTCTCCTGGCTCACAACTGTGACGGTCCTTGGCTGGTTCGTTCTCGCGTTTTACATGGCGATTTATTTCGCGCTATGGGCATGGTTTTGCGGTCTGGTCCGGCCACGAGGGACAAAGACGCAATCAGTCGCGACGACCAAATGGGACGAGATGCTGGTCCAAGCCCGGAGCGCCGCCGCGCCGCCGCAATCGCCATGGACAAAATCGACAAATAACCTGCTGCTCGCCTTTGTTCTCGCCGCGGCGTGGACAACGCAGGAATGGTTACGCGGCTGGGTTTTTTCGGGTTGGGGCTGGAATGGCCTTGGCGTGGCGCTGCATGACAACTGGCCACTTATTCAAATCGTCGAGTTCACCGGCGTTGCCGGTTTGTCGTTTATGGTCGCGTTTGCCAACGTGATCCTGGTTACAACGGTGCGCCGCTTGATTCTTGAAGCCCGCACACACGCGCCGCGACCGCATTTTGACCTGACGCTCACGATGGCGGCCATTGTGGGAGTCCTGACTTTCGGTCTTCGCGCAGGCCAGGTTTCAACGCCTACGAAACCGCTCCGCGTTGCTGCTGTACAATCCAATGTCCCTCAAAATCAAAAGTTCGACCCGCAGTTTACGAGGAAAATTTTCGATCAATTCCGGCGCCTGAGCGAAATTGCACTGCGATCAAATTCCCCACCGGATTTGTTGATCTGGCCGGAAAGCTCGATGCCCGGGCCGGTTCTTGCAGAGCAGGAAAATTATCGATTCGTGATGAATTTGGCCGCATCTGCCGAGAGCGACCTCCTGCTGGGCGCGATCGACGAGGAGAACGGCGACGTTTATAATGCCGCGCTGCTTGTTTCGGACGGCGGCGAACGAGTGCAGGTCTATCGAAAACTTCATCTGGTTCCTTTTGGCGAATACGTTCCGGGGCGGCATCGGGTGCCGCTGCTTGCACGAATCGTGGGTGACCAGGTACCCGGCGATTTTAAAGCGGGAAAAGAATACACGGTGTTCGCTCTTACCACTGGCGACGTGCAGGTTGCGCCGTTAATTTGTTTTGAAGACACGATTGGCGAGTTGACCAGACAATTTGTCCTTCCTAGCGAGACGAATCCCGGCGCAAATTTGCTCGTGGATATAACTAATGATGGATGGTTTTTGCATTCCGCCGGGTCGCATCAGCATTTGGCGAACGCGATTTGCCGTTGTGTGGAAACGCGTCGTCCGATGGTTCGGGCAGCCAACACCGGAGTGACCTGCTTTATAAACCAATTCGGCCGCGTCACTCAGATGTTACGCGATGAAACGGGCAGCACATTTACCGAGGGCGTGCTCACTGGCGAAATCAAAGTCCCAACGGAACACGAACTCACGTTTTACACGCGGCATGGCGAATTATTCGCGAAATTTTGCGCGGTGATTACGCTGCTCGCAATCCTTGCTGCAAGCGCAATACGGCGGCGAAAGTTGTAGAAGCATTCGCGGCGGCGAATGTCTATTGCATCGCGCGATCTCGCGCTGTGTGATAAAACTCACTCGTGGCGGTTTTGCTTCCACTTGACCATCTGGACGAGCTTTGGCCGAAGAAACTTCGCGGGGCCCGCGTCGGTGCCCTGCTCCATCTGGCATCGGTGTCGTCCAAGCTTGAACACGCGTCGCGAGTTCTGGAGAGATGCAACGACGATCTTTTCCGTCTTGTTGCATTTTTTGGTCCGCAGCACGGATTTCTCGGCCAAACGCAGGACAACATGATGGAGTGGAAAAGCTACGAGCATCCGCGTTTGCGCATTCCGGTTTACAGTCTGTACGCCGAACACCGGGAGCCGACTGCGGAGATGCTGCAGGATCTCGACGTTTTGCTCGTCGATTTACAAGATATCGGCGCGCGCTACTACACCTTCATCTGGACGATGTATCTTTGCATGCGCGCCTGCGAAAAAAACGGTGTGGCAATGGTCGTTCTCGACCGGCCAAATCCGATCAATGGCATCTCGGTCGAGGGCCCGCTGCTTGATCCGCATTACCGATCATTTGTCGGCCTTCATCAGATCCCTGTGCGCCACGGAAAAACAATTGGCGAGTTGGCGCAGCAATTTCGAGACGAAGCGTTTCCAAAATGTAAATTATCGATTTTGCCCATAAAAAATTGGAATCGCGAAATGTGGTTCGACCACACTGGTCTGCCGTGGGTAATGCCATCACCGAACATGCCGACACTCGACACGGCGACAGTTTATCCCGGTATGTGTCTGCTCGAGGGCACAAATATTTCCGAAGGTCGCGGCACAACGCGGCCGTTTGAAATCTTCGGCGCGCCGTTTATAGATCCGGAGAAGCTTTCCAGCGAACTGAACGCGTTAAACCTGCCTGGCGTTTTCTTTCGCGAAAATTATTTTCAGCCAACGTTTCACAAGTTCGCCGGTGAACTCTGCGGCGGCGCGCAAATTCACGTTACTGATCGCGACGAATTCCGGCCTTTTCTCACTGGAGTGGAAATTATCAAGCGCATTCGCAAAATTTACGGGAAGGAATTTCAATGGAGGCAACCACCCTACGAATACGAATGGAAACGACTTCCCATCGAAATTTTAATCGGCGACGCAATCGAATCGGTCTTCGGAGACTGACTGCCGCAGTCGCGAGTTTCACAATCTCATCAGCGGCCTGTTCGCAACTGCGCGCAGACATTCCCTGGCCTGAGGTCGTGCAGCGGCTTGCATATGAAAACGAAAAATTAGCGCGGCGTCCACAAGGACATAACGGCGAATACTTCGTGGTCTGCACTCTCTATTACACTCCAAAAGAATCTGGTTTCACGTTTGAGCGTGGCTTCGATGCGACGCCGATTACTAGGCCCGGATTACATGGCCAAACATTTCCGCGCGATTTTCTTCGCTCGGTGAAAAAGGAGGGTTTCGGACGGATTGTTACGCCGGTGAATGGACGCCACTACATTCGCTACAATGGCGGAAATTCGTTTGCCTTCGCTTCCCACCCTACAGGCGGCGGTGGAGTTTTGGTGGACCGCTATTCCGCGGCGATCAGGTCAAGCCAGGGCAGCTTGCGTCATGGAGCCATTGTGGAGACCTCTTCGCCAGAGGTGCAAAAAGTCTTTGGCAGCACGCGGTGGAAGATCATGGACACAGGTGGTGGGCTGCGGCGCTGGCAAATCGACTGCTATTTCGGCGAAGACGAACCTCTCGGTCCGGGCAAGCTACAGGGGCGGCCGCGTGCGACTACTTTTGAATACGATTACGCCAACGCGCGAATCATCAATTGATGTGAAGCCTTTTTCGGTTCGGCTCAATCTCAATGGAGATCTTGACTTTTTCCTCGGATCAAAAACTGGTCGTCGAAGGCTTGAGCGAAGCCTAAGTGAAAAGACCTCGGTAAAGGATGTGATTGAATCGTGCGGCGTGCCGCATCCTGAGGTCGATGTGATTCTGGTCAACGGAATGCCCGTTGATTTTGACTACGGCATCATGAGCGATTCCGAAATCGAGCTCTACCCGCCCGGAATTGAACATCCGCACTTTAAGGAGAAAAGATTGCAAATCACTACAATCGGACGGTTTGTCGCGGACGGACATCTTGGCAGACTCACACGTAACTTGCGCTTGCTCGGATTTGATGTCGCCTACGATTCGCAAGCGCAAGATCGACAATTACTCGCTGTAATGGAGCGCGAAAATCGGGCGCTACTCACGCGCGACCGCCGGTTGCTCATGCATGCAATAGTAAAAACCGGTTACTACCCACGTTCACAAAACGCCGACGAAAAAACAATCGAGATAATCCGTCGTTTTGATCTCCTTGGTTTGATCGCTCCATTTACGCGCTGTCTTCGCTGCAACGCGACGCTACGATGCGTGGCCAAGGCGGACATCATGGAGAAGCTCGAGCCGCTTACCAAAATTTACTATGAGCGATTTCGGCGTTGTACCGGCTGTCGCCAAATTTACTGGGCTGGATCACACTTCACGAAACTGCAGAGACGCCTCGAGCAAATCCGCACCAATTTTGGTAGCTAGGTAGGAGCCACGCGCAGAGTCTCTGGGCACGAAGGGATTCAATCGTATTATCCTCAATTCAAAAAAATGGAATCCGCGCTTTGCCGCCGCTTGCTATTGGCGATCCTTATCGTCGTCCGATTTACAATACAGGCGGAGGCGTACGGCCCGCTCGGACATGAAATCGTTGGCGCGATTGCCGACGAGCGACTGGCAAATACGGCCACGGCCGCAAAAGTGTACGCATTGCTCGACGGGCTCACATTGGAAAGAGCGGCTGTGATTGCGGACGAGATCAAAGGCTGGGATAAAAAAGGCGTAGACGATCCAAAGTCATTTCATTACTCGGCGCATCGGAACATTGACAGACAACTGCGGGATTTCTGGCGGGCAAATCAGCCGACGCACGAGATGAATTCAGCGATGCCTTCACATCATTGGTTTCATTACACCGACGTCCCAGTGGTGCCACCGCAAAAGTATCGAGACGGAAACGCGGGGCGCGGCAAATGGGACATAGTGCATATGATTCCGTACTGCATCCAAGTTTTAGAGGGACAAGTGCCCGAGCAAAACGAGCGCAGAATTACCAAGCCGGTAGCGCTCCTTTTGCTGGCTCATTATGTCGCGGACATTCATCAGCCGCTGCATGTGGGCGCGGAATATTTCGATGCGCAGGGCCGTGCGACAGACCCGGATAAGGACAAATCAGCCGCTGGAGATGAAGGCGGAAACACATTTACGCTGGAATTAAGTGATGAACCGCCACGACGCCGAGGTATCCGCAAGAAGAATTTCCATGCGTTTTGGGACTATGACGCGGTAAACGCGCTTTTCCCTCAGGTGCCCGGCTGGCTGCCAAAAAGTGAATCGCAGTCGCAAATCGAGCCACTTAAGAAACAGCTGGTTCACGAAATGGCGACACAAGAGCCGCGCAACTGGCGGATGCCGCCAAATGTTTCCCTTAACAATTACGCCGAGATGTGGGCGGACGAAATCTTGCCGATCGCGCGTGAAGCGCATGAACGAGTCCAATTCAGAAATGTACACCCGCAACAGGAAGAGGATCGCGTCGTCGCAGCCGGTGAAGCGGTTGAAAAACCGCAACTAGACCAACTTACTTATCGCACATGGGCGACCAATGTGGTGCGCGACGAATTGCACAAGGCCGGCTGGCGTCTTGCTGATTTACTAGAGAAAGTTTTGTAGCGCGGGAGTTGCATGTCCGTATGGATGGTGAGCAAGCAAGAGAGCGAGCGTCGCGCGCAAACCAATGAAGCCGGGCCGACAGCACAAATTCTTCTAAGCCGAAAATGCGAGCCGTTGTCCAGCGTGTAAGCCGAGCGCGTGTAATCGTGGAGGGTCGCGTCACAGGAGAAATCGGGGTCGGTCTCATGATTTTGCTTGGCATCGGCCGCAATGATGCCTCGGCTGTCGCTGTCAGTATGGCCGAGAAGGTCGCGCACCTGAGGATCTTTGAGGACGATGAAGGAAAAATGAACCGCTCCCTGCTAGACGTGAAGGGCAGCGCGCTGGTCGTGTCGCAGTTTACGCTTTACGGTGACGCACGCGGTCAGCGCAGGCCGAGCTTTATTGCTGCCGCGTCGCCGGACCAAGCAAAGAAGCTGTACGAAGAGTTCAGTGAAGCGCTGCGCAGGTTGGGAGTCAGTGTGGCGACAGGAGTTTTCAAAGCCATGATGTCGGTCGAATCAGTCAACGAAGGCCCGGTCACAATCCTCCTCGATTCTGACAAGGCGTTCTAGACGACTGCGTCACCTCTGAGAAGCCAGCGACGCGGCCCAACAAAAAAGCGCGCCGGAATTTCTTGCGGCGCGCTTCACTGAAGAATTTCTAAATCAGCAGCTGCGGGGATCAGGCCTCGGTCTTCTTCGCGTTTGCTGTTTTCTTGCATTGCCCTTTCAACTGAGCGAACTGCTCGGCAGAAAGAATCCCTTTGGCCCGGGTGAGGAATGTTTGCCGGCTTTCTTTGGTACAGCCAGCTTTCTTGCATTCCGTCTGCCACGCTTCAATTTTTGCTTTTTGATCTGGCGTAAGATTGAGTGTTGCCAAATTAACGCACGCCATTGAACCCGTGTTCGACGCGCCTTTGGCGCAGCATGCCTTGTCTCCCGCAAATGCGCTGGATGCCATTAGCATTCCAGCCATAACTAAAGCTGTCGTGGTAATTTTGATCATGGTGAATCCTCAGACAGCGCGATCCACAATCTGTTCAATTTGTACTCATCGATGAATCCAGCTTGATACAGGTGTTTCCGCGCTGCTACCTTTGCGAGCTTAACTGGGACTGCGCGCGGCGCAGATTGTCGGCTGCGCCTTTCAACTCGGGATTGAGACGTATCGCCGCTTCAAATTCGTGAATGCTTTCCCGCGCTCTGCCGGAGGCGAGTAGGGTCAACCCCAGATTGTTGTGAGCCTCGGCGCTGCTGGGATTCAGCCGGAGCGCTTCGTGAAGTTGCTCGATAGCCTCTGGTATTCTGCCGACCAGCCCCAGCGCGAGTCCAAAGTCAGCCCGAACGTCCGCGTCTTTGGGCGCAAACTGTGACGCGTGACGCATCTCCTCAAGCGCGGCTTCATCGCGGTTCTGCGTCCAAAGTGCGTGGGCCAACTGCACGTGCGCTTTCGGTGCGTCTGGCTGTGAACGGATTGCGGCTTGGAAGTAATCGATGGCTTCCGGGACCTGGCCTTGGTGCGCACGAGTAACGCCCATGGCCACCAGGCCGTCGTAGAAATTAGGATCGATCTGCAATGCCTTCGCAAAATGCGTCGCGGCCTCATCGTATCTGCCGCTAATGCCCATGGCTATGCCCAGATTGTGTTCTATGCGAAGATTAGG
>QHOV01000022.1 GCA_003218885.1 Verrucomicrobiota bacterium
TCCATCCACTAAAACTGCTGCAGACACTGCGGGCCGAAATCTTCGTAACGCCAGCTTCAAGAATGCTGTGCGCTGAGGGCGATTGAGGTCAATCGCCCCTACCTCCCATGAAAACGATTCCATTCGAAATGCATCCGGCCGATGAGTCTCTTCTAACATCGGTGTGCCAACCTGATCAGCGCCGAGAAGAGCGCTCAAACGCGCGAGCGTTTCTGATAGTTGATGCGGATTGCGTAACGTCGTTTCAAATAATCCGAATTGTTCCCTGGCCGGTTTAATCGGCTGCGCGCTCAGCGCCACAGCAACGATCGGATATTCGGATTTAAAATTCTCCAGATACGTCTGGAGCATGCGAAACAGAAGATCGACATCGTTTGTCGGCTGCGGAATTTTGAAAACGCGCTCGTAAACTTGTTTGTTCGCGAACGTGATTTGCAGAGTCAGTTTTGCGACCAGATAAATTGCGCGCAGCCGCACCGCGAGCTGCTCCAAAAAACGGCGCAGCATGAACAGGAGCGGCTCGGCTGTTTCAATTTCATTTTCAAATTCGAACCTCTCCTCGAACGACTCCGGGGGTCGAACCAGTTTGAGTAATCGATTGGATTGCCCGTTCGCCCGCTCCCACATTCGAACAGCGTCCGGTCCAAGCCGCGCGCCAAGCTGCTGCTTATCAAGTGCCGCCAGCTGCCCAAGTGTATGGATCCCCCATTTGTGCAGGATCGCGAAGATTTCCTGCGCCTGCATGTGCCCTTCCATAGGCGCAATTTAGGGCAAAGGGGGTATATGTTCAAGCGAACATTTACATAATTTCCACCGAGCATTTCGGTAGCGCTTGCATGAAGGCGCGCCCGTACGGCCTGGTCACGATGCGATTGTCGAGAATTACGATGATGCCGCGGTCGCTCTTCGTGCGAATCAAGCGGCCGACGCCTTGTCGAAGCTTCAGGATCGCTTCCGGCAGGGAGTATTCGGTGAACGGATCGCCCCCGCGTTCCTCGATCAATTCGAGTTTCGCTTCGATGAGGGGATGATCGGGCACGGCAAACGGCAGGCGGGTGATGATCACATTGGAAAGCGCCTCGCCCGGAACATCCACGCCGCCCCAAAGGCTGTCCGTGCCGAAAAGCACACTGCGCGGCGTTGATTTGAATTGCTCCAGTAGCTTACTGCGCGGCGCGCCCGCGCCCTGCATGAGAAGGTTCATACGCTTTTCCACAAAAAATTTCTGCATGGCCGCTGCGACCTGCTGCATGTCGCGGTAATTTGTGAAAAGGACAAACGCGCGGCCATCGGTTTTTTCGGTGAAATGGGCGATCCACCGCTCCAGCTCTTTCCGATAGGCGGCGTCGCGCGGGTCGGGCATCTTTTGGACAACGAACATTTTCATTTGCCGCTGAAAATCGAACGGGCTGCCGAGCTGCGACGGTTCCGCCTCGGTTGCGCCGGTGCGCTCGCGAAAATACGCGAGATCTGCGCGGCCGACTGCCAGAGTCGCGCTGGTCATGACGCAACAACAGTTTTCGCGAAAGAGCATCCGCCGTAACACCGGCGCCAGATCGACAGGCGCGGCGTTGAGAGCGAGGAAGCGCTCCGTCTTACCGGTCCGCTCGACCCAATAAACGTGCTCCGGCGCGCTTTGTTCTAGAAAAATGGCGATGCCGTCGCGTGCGTCGCGGATGCGCCGACTGAATTCCTGCAGCTCGGCTTTCAAAATTTCGTCATCGGCGCGTTTCACCGCTTCGACGATCCGTGCCTGGAGCGCGGTCAACCGGCCGGTGATCGTATCCGAAACAAAATCGACCTCGCGGACGCGAAATTCGCGGCCTTTGCGAAAATCCGATTTCGACTCGACTGCGGCGAAAAATTTCTCAACATCATCGATCAGTTCCGCTGCGAGTCGCACGCCGGCCGCGTCGCGCATTACAGTGAACAGCCCTTTGCGGGTGCGCGCATTGTAGAGCCGCTGGATCGTCGCTCGCAGTCCGTATTGCGAGACGCCGATACCGATCTGCTTCGACGCGACCTGCTCGACCGTGTGCGCTTCGTCGAAAATAATGAAGTCATTGGGGAAAAGAAACCCGTTCTCGCGCTCTTGCTGCGCCTCCGGTGAGCCGAGCAAAATGAAAAGCAGGGTGTGATTCAGCACGATCACGTCCGCAGCGAGCAAACGTTTCCGCGCCTGCTGGTAAAAACAGCGCGGATTCTGGCCGCAGGTTTTCTGGGTGCAGATGTGCGCTTCGCTGCAAACTTGTGCCCAAACTTTTGGATCTGGCTCTACCGACAAATCACTGAGCGATCCGTCACGCGTCGTGCCCGCCCACTCGGCCAGGCGCTGCAATTCGCTCGCCTCAGGTCCGGTGAAAAGTTCCTTTGCGCTTTGCAACGCACGCTCCAGCCTCCGCGGGCAAAGATAATTTTGCCGGCCTTTCATCAACGCTGCTTCGAACTCAACCGGCAGCACTTTTTTCAAAATCGGAATGTCTTTGTGCAGCAGCTGTTCCTGAAGATTGATCGTGTGCGTGGAAACGATGGCCTTTTTGTGGCGCTCGATCGCGAACAGGACCGACGGCACGAGGTAAGCCAGCGATTTGCCCACGCCCGTTCCCGCTTCGATTACGAGATGGCGCTCTTCCTCCAGCGCCTGCGCTACGCGCGCCGCCATTTCCTGTTGTTGGGGCCGAAACTCGAAATTTTTCGCCTTCGACAAGGGCCCGTTCTCAGAAAAGAACGCGTGGACTCGTTCGACAAATTCACTGCTTATGACGTTTTTTAGCGCAATCATTTCGATTGTAGGTATGCCCTGCGTTTTACCTCTGGGTCATCATAGCGGAAATGCTATTGTAATTCGCCAATCGCAAATCGAAATTCGAAAATCGCAATGAGACTTCTCGATCGATACGTCATTCGGAATTTCTTGCAGGTTTACTTTTACTGCATTGCCGGCTTCATCTCCATCTGGCTCATCTTTGACGTCAGCGACAATATTTCGACGTTCATTGACCAGCACGTCGGTCTTCGCCTTGTCATTCGGTACTACGCCACACAGATCCCGCAGGTTTTGATCATTTTGCTGCCGGTTTCGCTCCTTTTGTCGCTCCTTTTTGCCTTGGGTCGAATGTCGCGCGCGAACGAAATCGTTTCCATGCTTACCGCAGGCGTAAGTCTTCCCCGCGTTCTGCGGCCGTTGATCGGCATAGGGCTGCTCACGGTGGCCGCGACTATGGCGCTAAACTATTCGCTGGCGCCGCACGCGGAACTGGCGCGCAAAATGTTCATTTCAGAGGTGCAGGCACGTCCCGGTCGTTACATTCAGGGGCAAATTTTCCGAAATCGAACCGATTCGCGCACCTGGTTTATTCAGAATTTTCTCCCCCGCGGCAATACGTTTAACAACGTGCAGGTGCTGCAACAGGACGCCAACGATAACATCGTTACAAATTATGTTGCGACTCGCGCCTTTTACCGCTCGGAAACGAAAACTTGGGAATTAGAGAACGTGAAAGTCGTTCACTACGATCACGCCGGAAATATCCTTGACGAACAGATTTATCCTTCGCTCAAGATCGAGCACTGGAGCGAAACCTCGTTTCGACTCGGCAGCGCAAATGAACGAGCAGAATTCCTGAGCCTGCCAGAACTCCGGGAGTATTTGCGTTTCAATTCGGATTTCCCCGCAACATTGCTTGCGCCTTTCCGCACGCATCTACAGTATCGCCTTGCCTTGCCGTGGACCTGTTTCGTTGTTGTTTGCATTGCCGCTCCGCTGGGAATCGGCTACTCGCGCCGGGGTGTGTTGTCGAGTGTTGCGGCTGCGGTTTTTCTTGTTTTTTCCATGAACTTTCTCGTCCATCTTTTTCTTGCGCTGGGCGAAGGCTACCGCGTACCTGCGTGGATCGCCGCCTGGGCACCAAACATTCTTTTCATGGCGATTGGCCTCTACTTGTTGTATCTGCGGGCCTTCAATCGCGAACCGCCCAGCTTTCATCTTTTCATTGCGCGACGTATAGTCGCGCAATGAACCCTCTGCCAAATGAATGGGCGATTAGGCATCGCGCGGACTTCTGTGCCGTGACCCATCGGCCCTTTGTGCCTGGCGAATATTTTTACACGCTGCTGTATCACGATGCCAATGGCTACCGGCGCGAGGATCTGAGCGAAGAAGCGTGGCGAAACCGGAACGAAAACATTCAGCCGTTTTCATTTTGGAAATCACGTTACGAGCCATTGCCGCCAAAGGCCGCCGAACCTGTGGCCAAAGAAAATGCGGAGCAACTCTTCCGGCGTTTGATGGCGTCGGATAATCCCCCTGCAAACGCTTGCTACGTCCTGGCCGCGATGCTCGAGCGCAAACGCGTCCTAAAACAAGTAAAGACAGAACAGAGTACGAATGGGCGCGTTCTCATTTACGAACAGGGCACAACGGGCGACGTGTTCGTCGTGCCCGATCCACAATTGCGCCTGGACGAATTGGAAACTGTGCAAAACGAAGTCGCCCAGTTGCTGCAGAGCGCAACACCATGAGCACTGAATCTCCACGGCTCAATTACAAGATCGGTAATGAGCGCCTAATCAGCGTTACTGAAAAAGCGGCCATTAAATTAGCGTCGCTGCTTGAAGAAAAAGGCAAGCCAGACGGTGCGTTGCGCCTGAAGGTGGTTGGCGGCGGCTGCTCCGGTCTGCAATACGTCATGGATTTAGTAGAGGGCCCGAAGGAGCGGGATATTCTAGTGCCAACGCAGAATGTGCACTTGGTCGTCGATCCAAAAAGCGCGCTTTTCGTCAGCGGCTCCGTGCTCGATTACAGCGAGGACCTGCAAAAAGGCGGCTTCAAAGTCACGAATCCCAACGCCGTCGCTCACTGCTCCTGCGGCGAAAGTTTCGCTGTTTAGAACCTGCTTTCAGCCCAGCGATCGTGCTGTCGAGCTATCTGGCGAGTCGCATGGACTACACCTTCATGATCTCGGCTTCCTTGTGCTTGAGATGATCATCGATGGATTTAACGAAGCGATCGGTGAGCTTTTGCACCTCTTCCTCCAGATCGCGCAGGCCGTCCTCAGTGAGTTGGCCGGCGGCCTTGAGTTTCTTCGCCTCGTCCAGTGCGGCGCGGCGGTTCGCGCGCACACGCACACGCGCTTCCTCGGCCATTTTGCCGAGGGAGCGCACGAGTTCTTTTCGACGCTCTTCTGATAGCTCCGGGATTGGCAGCCGAATAATTTTACCATCAACCGCAGGTGTGATGCCGATCTTCGATTCCTTGAGCGCTCTCTCGATGTCCGGCACCGTGCCGGCATCGAACGGTTGAACGACGAGCAAACGCGACTCGGGTGTCGTGATCAAAGCAAGTTGCTTTAGTTTCATGGTCGAGCCGTAAGCGTGAACGTCCACATTTTCTATCAAGCCGGGTGAGGCTTTGCCGGTGCGCACCGCGGCAAATTCGTGCACCATGTAATCGACGCTTTTTTCCATCGACATCTCGGCTTCTAGAAGGATGTCATCTCTGCTCATATCACTGAATTTTCACTTCGGCGGAGGTTCGTCGCAAACCAGGGTCCCGACTTTGCGCCCCAGCACAGCGTCGCGAATACTACCGGGTTTATACATGTCGAAGACGACGATCGGGATCTTGTTGTCCATACAAAGGCTGAACGCCGTCGAATCCATGATGCGCAAACGTTTCGTCAGCGCTTCGGTGAAACTGAGACGGTCGTAGAGGCGCGCGTCTGCATGGGTCTTCGGGTCCCGATCATACACGCCCTGGACTTTCGTGGCTTTCAAAATCACGTCGGCGCGAATCTCGCTCGCTCGCAGTGCCGCTGTCGTGTCGGTGGAAAAATAGGGATTGCCGGTGCCTGCAGCGAAAATCACAACGCGTCCCAGTTCAAGATGCCGGATCGCACGACCAAGAATAAATGGCTCGGCGACATTTTTCATTTCGATGGCCGTCTGCACGCGCGTCTCGACGCCCATTTGGTCAAGCGTGCTTCGCAGCGCCAGCGCATTGATGACGGTGGCCAGCATTCCCATGTAATCGGCCGTGGTTCGATCCATCCCGCGATGTGACGCAGAAAGACCACGCCATATGTTTCCGCCCCCGATCACAACCGCCACTTGCACACCGAGGTCGCGCACCTCTTTTATGCGCTCGGCGATCTCGCGGACGACGGCGAGCGAAATATTGTCGCGGGCGCCGCGCTCCTGCATGGCTTCGCCGCTTAACTTGAGTACGATGCGCTCATAGACTGGCGTTTCCTTTTGCATGGGCTACCCAACCATCATCAAACAGAAGATATGGAAACTTGGAAAGCACAAACACGCGGGTCATCCCGAGCCGCGCGGGCGGCCATGACCCTCCCCCAAGCTGATTGATCACACAAACGTACTTTTGCGTAACCCTCGCGCCTTTGTGAGGTCCTTCGCTTCGCTCAGGATGACCGCCCATGATGTCCACGGAGAAATTCCGCGGCGCTCATTTTGCGCTTGCCTTCGAGTTGTACTTCGCCCAACAAGAGCGCGCCTTTGCCCGCGGCGATCACTAGTTCATTCTCGCTTTTCAGGATTTCCCCCGGCTCGCCGCCAAGATTGACAACAGATGCGGAAAATATTTTCAGGTTTCGCCCGCCGATTTCCATGAACGCGCCTGGCCACGGATTAAACGCGCGGATTTTTCGCTCGATTGCTTCTGCCAGTTCCGACCAATCGATTCGCCCATGTTCGCGCTTCAATTTCGGAGCCGAAGTAGCCTGCGCATTGTCCTGCGGAATGCGGGGCGCGCTGTTCTTTTTAAGCATTCGCAAAGATTCGAGCAATGCTTCGGGAGCAATCTGCGCCAACCGATTCTGCAGCGATCCGCCCGTGTCGTCGGGCAGAATGTCGATCGTGCGTTGTAATAAGATGTCGCCGGTATCGAGTCCCTCATCCATGTACATCACAGTGATTCCGATTTGCCGATCGCCCGCAGCGATGGCTGCCTGAATCGGCGCGGCACCGCGCCAGCGCGGCAGAAGAGATGCGTGCAGATTCAATGAGACAATCTTCGGAATTTCGAGAACGTCCCGTGGCAAGATTTGCCCGTAGGCCATCACAACAATCACGTCAGGTGTTAGCTCACTGGCGTCGGTTCAATCAACTGCGCACGCCCGGCTGGTTTGTCGGCTTGAGTCACGACTGCTACGACGTGGTGCTCCGACTTTAGCAACGCTTGCAGCGTCGGCACGCCGATCGCGCCCGCACCGATGAAAACGATGCACATGCCGATTACGGCGTCAGTTGATGGACGGCGGCACGGCGACGCGGGCGCCGCCCGGACATGGCTTGGGCCAGCATTTTCTCTCCGGCAGTGATCTCCCGCCGGCCGACTGACGATCCGCACCCGGTGCAGAGATAATCGAAAATCTCCCGGTCAGGCAGGACCAAAAGCAGCCGCTCGCGCACCGGCATGGCGGCTTTGCACTTTTCGCAGTACAGGCTTGAAGCGGTGAAATTTTTAAACTGCTGCTGGTTCATACACGCCGTCGTTTACGCTCTGTAGAATATCGAGCAGAACTTTGGCGGGTGGCTGAGTTGCGTCAACCACGGTGACCAGCTCTTGCGAGTAATATGAAAGCACCGGCTTCGATTCAGTCTCGTAAGTGTCGAGACGTCGTTGGATGACCTGTTCGTTTGCGTCATCGAGGCGGTTCTCTTTTAAAGCGCGCTTCTTGAGCCGGTAAAAGAGCGTGTCGCGGTCTGGGCACGCGAGATGAAACACCTTCTTCACGTCGATCATTTCATCCATGATTTTGGCCTGGCCAAGGTTTCGCGGGATCCCGTCCAGCACCAGCGTGTCGATGTCCGGCTTGAACTTGTGTGCTTCCACGGCCGCATCGATTGCCTGTCGCCAAAGTTCCACCGTGACGTCATCTGGGACGAGCTGGCCTTTGCTGGAGTAATCAAGGAATGCCTTCCCGACTTTCGTGCGCGTGTCGATGGAGCGGAATACGTCGCCACAAGCGCAGTGATACAAGCGGGGGATCGTGCCGAGCGTTTTCCCCTGCGTGCCTTTGCCGCTGCCCGGCGCGCCAAAAAGGATAAAGGTGTTGTATCTCATCATCAGCGAAATCCGCTTATACTGCAGGTAGGCCCGGATGGGGAAGCAGAATCCGAGTGGCTATTTCCCAGTCACGAGCGGATCGACATTTACCCGCCGCCCGCCGCGATCGAACCGCACGCTGCCGTCCAGCAGCGCAAAAATTGTGTAATCGCGGCCCAGCCCGACATTTTTTCCGGGCAAAAATTTCGTCCCGCGCTGGCGCACAATGATATTGCCCGCCACAACCATTTCGCTGCCGAATTTTTTGACACCCAGCCGCTTGCTGACGCTGTCGCGCCCATTCTTAACGCTGCCTTGTCCTTTTTTATGAGCCATTGAAGAGAGTTGATGGTTGATCCGCCCTCGCCAAGGCTACGGCGGACGTGGAGTTGATAGTTTTTAGGCGGTTATGCGTTCTTATCCGTCAGTTTTCTTCGCTGCGGCATTTTTCGCTCCCACACTAATGCTTTTAATTTTCACGCGCGTCAATTTGCGACGGTGGCCAACTGTGCGGTGATAGCCTTTGCGCCGCTTATACTTAAATGCGATAACCTTCTTATCCTTGCGCTGCTGGAGAACTTCAGCAGTCACCTTCGCTCCGGAGATAAGTGGATTGCCATGTGTCACGTTTTTTCCGTCGGCAAACATTAATACATGATCGAAGGTCGCTGTCTTGCCGGGATCGACCTCGAGAAGATCGACATCGATCGTGTCACCTTCCGCGACGCGAAACTGCCTGCCTCCAGTTTTGATAATTGCGTAAGCCATAAGCTCTCTTGGGGGGAGAAAAAGCCGTCAAAAATTCCATAGACCGGCCGGTTTGGCAAACGGAAAGCTCAGGCGCCAGCATGTAAAATGGTAGCCTCTCCCTTCGCTAGGGAGAGACGAAGAGGTCCGACTTGAGCTACGCAGCTGCTTCACCACTCGCGCCAACGAGTTCTCTGTAAAGAGCTTCATAACGCTGCGCGGACGCGTCCCACGAAAAATTCCGTGCCATCGCTCGTTTCATCAGCCGCGTCCAGAGGCGCCGGTCGCGGAAGATTTGCCGCGTACGTTTGATCGCGTCCCAGAAGGCTTCGCTCGAATATTCGTAACAGAGAAAGCCGTAACCGCTGTCGGTTGTCGGATCGTAATCCACGATGATCTCCTGGATTCCACCGGTCACGCGCGCCACCGGGAGAGCGCCGTACTTCAAGTTGTACATTGCGCTCAAACCAGCTGGCTCGAAACGCGATGGAATCAGGCTGATGTCCATGCCTGCCTCAATCAGGTGCGCCAGTTTCTCGTCGTAGTTTTTTTGGTAGCCAAATCTGGTTGGAAATTTTCTGGCTGCGACGGCGAGCGCAGTTTCATAGGCGGGGTCGCCGTCTCCGAGAATGATCATGCGGACATCGTCCCAGAGAAGTCGATCGAGCAGTGGCACGAGGATTTCGAAACCCTTTTCCTGAACGACGCGACTCACCATCCCGAAGACTGGGCCGCGCGGCGCAGGCGCGAGGTTCATTTCTTTCAGTAGCGTCTCACGGCAGACTTGTTTTCCCCGGAGCCGTTTCGCGTCATAACGCGCCGGGATCAAACGATCAGATCCCGGATTCCAGCGCGTGTAATCTACGCCATCTAAAATGGCGCTCAGCCGATGCGCATTTTCGCGCAGCACACCATCAAGACCATGGCCGCCAGCTGGCGTCAGAATTTCGCGTCGGTAATGTTCGCTTACCGTTGTAATCCTGTCGGCATAGAGGATCCCGCCTTTGAGAAAATTCAGGCGTCCAAAAAATTCCAGCCCATGCAGGGTGAAAAAGCGCTCCGGCAAATTTGTGAGCGCGAAGTCCAGTCCCCAAAAACTACCTTGGTCAGCTACGTGATGAATAGTCAACACAGTCTTGAACGGCAGCCCTTGCGCATGAACAAAGACCGGCACCAGCGCCGGCGCCCAATCGTGCACATGCAGAATCTGCAACTGCGGCGTCACCCGCCGAGCTAGTTCGAGCGCCGCTTTACAGAAAAAAATAAATCGCGCGGCATTATCTTCGTACGGCTTGCCGCGCTCTCCGTAAATTCCAAGGCGATCAAAAAACTCATCGCAGCGGATCAGAAACAACTGCACTCCGCTGGCGCTGCGCCCCTCGAGGTACCGGGCAACGTGAATTTTGTCGCCCACCTGCACATCGACGGTTATGCCGGTGTTCTTTTTCTTAAACGCGCGATTCTCTTTAATCTCGCGGTAGAAAGGCAGGACTATGCTTACCTCATGTCCGCGCGCACGTAGCGCGCTCGGCAACGCGTCGATCACGTCCACGAGCGCCCCAGCTCGCTGCAAGGGCGGTCCTTCTGCGCTGATCATCAGGATTCTCATTCGATGTTTGGCGTTTTGTTTATTCCTTTTTGCCAGATAAGTATTCGCGTTTTACCCAATCCAGCGCTTCTTCCTTCGTTCGCAGCGCCCCCTCGAGCTGTCGGGTTTCGACTGCTTCGAGGATCTCGCCAAACTTTGGGCCAGGCTTTAGACCTAGTGCGATCAAATCATCACCGCGCACCAGCGGCGGCGGAATAATCGGTTCGTTCGCGAATTCCTCGCGTTTGCGCAGGAGAAACTCGTAGTTGTCGAGCATCCGATGGCTGCTTTCGCAATCGACCCGGTGCAATTCCAGTTCCTCATCAAAAGTTGGCCGCGCCATAAAACGTTTCAGCTTTGCGACTCGCATGTTCGGCGCATCCTTGAAAACCATGTGCTGCCGCACCATTTCGACCGTGGCCTCAATCTCAGCACCAGAAAATCGCAGACGCCGCATGATCGCCTCCGTCATCTCAGCGCCGATCCGGTCATGCTCGTTGAAACGGATCCGGCCGGTTTTATCCACCATCGCCGTGACCGGTTTTGCGACGTCGTGAAACAACACGGCGAAAACCAGCGGAACAGAAACTTCCGCTGGAAGCAGCTGCAACATCAGTCGGGTGTGCACGAAGACGTCGCCTTCGGGATGAAACTGTTCCGGCTGTAAGACACCTTTCATCGCTTCCAGCTCGGGCACAATCGCGCGCATCAAGCCGCTGGCATCGAGCAGGTCCCAGCCGCGTACGCGATTGGGCGATAGAAAAATGCGCACCAACTCGTCGCGAATTCGTTCCGCGCTGATTTGGTTGATGGTGGCCGCATTGGCCACCAGCGCGTCCCACGTCTGCTTGTCGATCTGGTAATCGAGCGCCGTGGCAAAGCGCACGGCCCGCAGCATGCGCAGCCGGTCTTCTGCGAACCGTCGCGCCGGATCCCCAATTGCGCGCACCAATTTTGCGTCGATATCGGCGCTGCCGGCCACGAAATCGATCACGTTCTCCGCCACCGGATCATAAAACATTCCGTTGATGGTGAAATCGCGACGTTGTGCGTCCTCTTCGGGCGAAGAAAAATGCACGGCGCTGGGATGTCTTCCGTCAATGTAGGCGTCGTCGGAACGAAAGGTCGCCACCTCGAATTGAAAACCGTTCTCCAGCACGATGATCACACCAAAGTGCGCGCCGACGGCAAAGGTGCGTGGGAAAAGCCTCTGCACGGTTTCCGGTCGCGCGTCGGTAACGATGTCGTAATCCTTCGGGATCAAACCGCGCACCATGTCACGCACGCAGCCGCCTGCGAAGTACGCGATGTGACCGCTCTTACGCAAGCGCGCAGCGATTTCGCGCGCGACCTTTTCCATCGGCGGAGATTTCACAGAATCAGTGTAGCCGCTTCGCCATGCAAAGCGCAACGCGCGTGTAATCAACATCGGCGCACTCGGGGCAGCGCGTCGTCCTACCCAGCGCTCTTGTGCTTTCGAAAAGAGTGAACGATGAAGAGTACTACCGCAATTGAGATGCACGAGTCGGCTACGTTAAAGGCAGGCCACGGGTCGGCGTACCGAATGTGCAGATTGAAAAGGAGAAAATCGATCACATGCCCGTATAGCAGGCGGTCGGTCACATTACCCAAAATTCCGGCAAGCAGCAGTGCAAGGGAGAGATCGCGCCACGCATCAGGCCGTCGCGGTCTGACGAGCAGGGTCACCACAACCAATAACGCGACGACCGAAATTACAATGAAGAAAGTGTTGTTCCCCCTGAATGATCCAAACGCTGCGCCTGTGTTGGTCACGTTAACCAGACTGAAGAAATCCGGCACAATGATGTGCGCCTCATAAGGGCCGATAAATCGCAAGACCAACTGTTTGCTCCATTGGTCAAGCGCGTAGAGCGGCAGCGAGAGGAAGAGAATGAATTTCACGTGTTTCGATCCTTCGTGTCATGTCGAGCGGAGACGAGACATCTCTAATTCGATTTTTGGGGTCGAGAGATTCATCGACTGCGTTGCGCTTTCGCTTCACTGCGCTCGGAATGACAGAGAAGGATCATCGAGTTGCCCCTGATAGGGCTATAACCACGCTCTCGCACCGATCGCACAAATCCGGATGCGCCTTGCTCGCGCCGACGGTCGGCCGATGGCGCCAGCAACGTGCGCATTTTTTATACGGCGTTTTCGTCACCGAAACGCTCGCTTCCTTCGCCTGGTGGATCGTCAGATCACTCACGATGAAGAATTCTTCGAGTTCTTCCTTGTCGATCTTCTCCGTGACGTCGGAGTCCGAATTCAACACGACCCGCGCTTCCAGCGTGTTGCCAATTAGTTTTTCCTGGCGCGCGCGCTCGATCGCCTGCCCAATCACGCTGCGTAATCTCAGCAGCTCCGCCACCTGAGCACTGGCGTCATTATCTCGATGCTGTGGTTGAGGAAATTCCTCAAGGTGAACGGAGCCCCCTGCTTCTGAATGCCGCCACGCTTCCTCGGCCGTAAATGCAAGAATGGGTGCCAGCAACCTGCACAGCGCGTAGAAAATTTCATGCATGACCTTTTGCGTTGCGCGACGCAGGGCGGAGTCTGCCGCGTCGCAATACATCCGGTCCTTGGTGATGTCGATATAGAGGCTGCTCAGATCCACGGCGCAAAACTGGTTGAGGGTGTGATAGACCTTGTGGAATTCGAACGCTTCATAGGCCGATCGACAATCGCGAATCACTTCATCCATTCGCTCCAGAATCCAGCGATCAATTAAGCTCAAGTTTTTCCTGGTTTCCTGGTTTCCTGATTCGAAGTCATAAAAATTGCCCAACAGAATGCGCAGCGTGTTTCGGATCCGCCGATAGGTGTCGCCCAGACGGGTAAACATTTCCTCAGAAAATGGGACATCAGCGGTGTAATCGATGCTGCTGGCCCAAAGCCGCAGCAGATCCGCGCCGTACCGGCCAACGAAGTGATCGGCGGCTGTTGGCTTCTCGTACGTTCCCGATTTCGAAATCTTTTTGCCGTCAAGATCGACAACGAAACCTCGGTCGCCTCGAGGTACATGTCGGCGGGATCGCGCAGCTCTGGATGCAGCGCACAGACGGCTTTGTGCGAGACGCCGCTGTCGATCCAGACATCGATGGTGTCGTTGCGTTTCGTTGTACCCGGCGGAAGCCCGAGCCTTTTCGCAAGGTCGGCATCGTTCAGTCCAAACCAAATGTTTGACCCGCGCTCGGCGACCAGATCAGCGAGCTTTCGGATGATTTTTGCATCGAGAATGGCTTTCCCATCCTTCGAATAAAAAACCGGGAGCGGCACGCCCCAGCTGCGTTGGCGCGAAATGACCCAGTCGGGGCGCGATTCGACTGTGCCCGCGATGCGATTCTCGCCCCATGCTGGAATCCACTTCACCTCGTT
>QHOV01000023.1 GCA_003218885.1 Verrucomicrobiota bacterium
CAAGATTGTCTCATTGAAATGAATCGTTTCCATTAATCATGAGTCAAACAACCGAAAAACATTCGCGTCTCTCGCGTTTCGGCCGCTGGGCGGCGGAGCTGCTCCTGGTATTCGTCGGCGTTTACGCTGCGTTTTGGCTCAACAATTATCAGCAACGTCAGCAGGACGCAGAACGGCGCGACCGAATCCTGGCGTCGATCGAGCGAACGCTGCGCGACGGAATCGAGAGCAACAAGATTAACCGCGCGCAACAAGAACGAGAAGCCGCGGAGTTTCGGCGCGCTCTCGACGCCGGTGAGATGCCGCCGCTGCATCCGTTTGTTTTCACGACCGACTACAGCCCCGGCGACTTTGCCACGATGCTGCAAGCCGGGGGCATCCAACTGCTCGACTTGGAGACGCGCACCGCGCTGCGCAACGACGAATCGGTTATCCGCTGGGGACTGAGCCGCATGGCGCGGTATCAAAAATTGAGCGACGAGCTGACCATGCCAAATCTCGATCAAGAGATTTCCTTCTTTTACGATCCGGCCACAAAGAAATTGCGAAGGCGGTTTGAGATGTATCCCGAAGCTCTGGGCGCAAGGGTGAAATTTGCTAACGATCTTGAACGGACCCACACGGAACTGCTCAAACAAATCCAAGCCGAACGCCAACGAAACCATTAACATGAATCCAACACTGCGAATTCTTGCACTTTCCTTGTCCATCTTTGCCGCGGGTTTTGCGTCGGCCGCCGATTATCCCGCGCCGACGGAAGGCGATTACATCATTCGCGACTTCAAATTCACTTCGGGCGAAACATTGCCCCAATTGCGGATTCATTATCGGACCCTCGGAAAACCGGAGAGAGATGCGCGGGGCAAAACAACGAACGCAGTGCTCATCATGCATGGGACAACCGGCAGCGGCGCGCAGTTTATTCGCCCGGAATTTGCCGGCGAACTGTTCGGTAAAGATCAGCCGCTCGATGCGACGAAATTTTTCATCGTGCTGCCGGACGGGATCGGCCATGGCAAATCGAGCAAGCCGAGCGACGGGCTGCATGCAAAATTTCCGCGGTACGGTTATCTCGACATGATTGAGGCGGATTACCGTGTGCTTACCGAAGGACTCGGAGTGAACCACGCGCGCCTCGTGATGGGAACGTCCATGGGGGGAATGCACACGTGGCTCTGGGGCGAGCTACATCCGGAATTCATGGACGCGCTCATGCCGCTGGCGAGTTTGCCAACCCAGATCTCCGGACGCAACCGCGCATGGCGTCGCGTGATTATCGACGCGATCCGCAACGATCCGGCATGGAACGGCGGCGAATACAAAACTGAACCGCCGAGCCTCCACACCGCGGCAGAGATGCTCTGGTTCATGAGCAGTAATCCGGTGTTACGACAAAAGGACGCGCCCACACTGGCCAAAACGGACGAAGTCCTCGACAAATTCGTCGCCGACTACGTGAAAACGAGCGACGCAAACGACGTACTCTACGCGGTCGAGGCATCATACGATTACGATCCGGGACCAAACCTCGAAAAAATTCGCGCGCCGCTGCGGGCGCTCAATTCGGCCGACGACCTGATCAATCCGCCCGAGCTGGGCATTCTCGAGCGCGAGGTTAAACGCGTCCCCAACGGCCGCGCAATCGTGATTCCCATGAGCGACAAAACGCGCGGCCACGGCAGCCACACGATCGCCAGCTTGTGGAAAGATGAGTTAATGAAACTGCTGAAGGAGACCGAACGGAGTCAGTAATCACGGCACATCATGGCCCCGACCCTTTTTGTAGCTCTTTGCTCGGCAGCTTCGAGAATTTGGCTTCCATCCCGCGTTCGATCCTTTGCTGTTTGATGCTTGCCTTTTGGTCTTTGAGGGTCATCAGCAGTTTCGTCAGTCCCTCATTCAGCCCCTTATTCCCCGCATCCCATTCTGACTTTTTTTTGAACGTCACATTCGGGTAAATCTTTGTTAAATCGGGGACGGCTTTCCCTTCTCTCTGAACTCTCTCAATAATTGGGATCAATTGATCGATATCGCCAAAAGCATATCCATTGATGTACGGGCCCACCAACTGCTGAAACGCATTCTGAGCCTGGACTAGTTCGAATCCGGGATCACCCATGCTGCCCATCTTCTCTTGATCGATCAGGGTCGCAAGAAGGCGCCCGCGATACTGGGCTGAATAAAACCAGTAAATTGATTCCTTTCTGAAGCCGAGATCATAGAGGCGAATCGCGGCGACGTACGTCTCTGGGAAATTGAGAGCGTCCCACGACTGTTGCATCTTCGAGATCGTCGCGACAAACTCCGATTCGCCTTTCGCGGCCAAACCACTGCTAAACCGGCCGACGTCGATAACAGGGCCTTTGGAATTGTAGTACGGCGTTACATAGATCTCGATTCGAGCGGGATCGTTGATCGTTTGGTCCGCCGCCAGATCAGCGCAGCCGAGAAAAGCGATGACGAAAACGGCGGGGAGATTGCGCTTCATTTCGACCTAGCGAGCCGAAAGCTCGACCATCGCTTCAGATGGCGCAAGTGACGGGCATTCGCCGAAACTTATACGACAGGTGTATTCATTTGGATAATCTGATAGACGGAAGTTTTATGAGGTCCGTCTGGCGCAAACATCTGATCATTTGTCTGTTTCTTGGGCCGATGGCGGTTCCCATGTACCTCCTCGATCGGGCGTTTCTCGGAGGCGGCGGCAGCAATTGGATCACGTTGGTTGCTATCCACGTCATGAGCGAGACTGAGCTGTACCGCCGAGAGACTCACTCAAGCTGTCGTCGCTTTAGCTCGTCGCGAGGTCGTTATAAGATTTGTTCGGTTCTCTTTGTGTTAAGCCCTGCAGCAATTCCAGCAGGCGCGTCTCGTAAGAATCACACATGGGAGACTCGCCATTTGGCTGGACCCATTCGGGATGTTGGATCCGCAGGTCATGGTGAATCTGTCTCTGCAGGTCTGCGTAGGTATAGACTTGTTGAAGCATGACCATTGATCCGTTTGCGCTTATCTCGCTGCCGCGGCCATCGCGTTAGCCAGTAAAATGATTGGCCAGATGGCGATCAACACGATTATCCCGAAGGCGACTAGCTCAGATGAGTAATTTGGCTGTGCTCTATAAGCATATCGATCACTGAAGAAACGAGAAGCGCGCACGCGTATCGAGTTTGTAGTTTCCATGTTCATAATAACGAAGACAACCATTCGAACGCCCGCGTTTCGCCGCAAAAGTAACGCTCCTGTCACTTTCGCGGTTCGGCAGACAATTGCGTAACACTGCGTCAGCAACCCGAGTGCGGCGACTCGTGCTGACTCCGCGATTGTGCGTGCTTCATTTAACCACGACCGGGTCAAGCCCAAGCACTTTATAGCCGGTAGGGCGGGCCCGATGGATCGGGGCAGGACGATGGGTTTGCGATTTATCAGTGACCGGAATCTGAGCGTGACGAACTGAGAAAGAATCGGCGGCCTAATCCCCTTAGTAGGTAGTACGCTCCGCTATAATAGCTCTACCACGGATAATAGGGGTAATAGTCTGGCGCGTAGTAAGTATTGTACCGCGCCTCGGGCGTGCGATTTGAATCGACGTATTACACGTCAGCGCATCCGCTAAGCAGAAATGCAATAGCGCGGCGTACACCAGCGAAACAATGGGTATCGTATCGCGACGTTTCTTGATCGTTGCTCTCACAAGAGCTTTGGGCGCTCATTTGAGCGCAACGGCTCAAGCAAATGCAAAAATTGAGCGCATCGGCGCACAGATCCGTGCACCGATGCGTCAACCAGGCGCGCGTCACGAATTAATACCCATAGCTGCCGTAGTAGCTAGTCCCGTATCTCGTGTAATACCGGGTGGTCGGCCCGTAGTAATAAGAAGACGGGTAACCGTTATAATAGTCGTACGAGTACGACGGCGTATAGTACGTGGTTGGATAGTAATAACCGGTGTCATACGCAGTCATGTAAGGCCCCTCTGCACATCCGCCCAGAAAAGTTGCAACGACGCCTGCGCAAAGGATCGACAGCAGCAATGCTCGACTACGCTTGGATTTCATTGGTGTTTTCATTAGATGCTCCCCTTTCTCGAATTCTGAATTTCCCTTTTTTGTCGTGGAGCCGCGCATGCGACTCTGCTTGCCTGTTGGTCCGTCAGGCACACGACACTCTTTTATCAGATGACCTTTATTGTACAATTCGCACCGCGTTGCCCGATCGGTTGTGCTCCTGGTGTAACATCATCTGGAAGAGGCCGTAAGAAGTCTGGCGGTCCTATCTGCCCTCGAGATGTTCTAGTTTCCGAAAGCGATGCGGGGACGCACTCCAAAGGCACTTTGTGCGAAAAATTCGTCAGAGGTTTCATTGACACATATACGTTTGTCCGTATATGTATGCCGTGCCATCATCCGGAAATGCTACGCCGGCGTTCCTTTTCAAAACGTTGGCTGATCCGACACGGTTGCGTTTGCTGAACCTGCTCGCCTCTGGCGAGACCTGCGTCTGCGAACTAACCGATACCTTGCGCGTGGTGCAGCCGAAAGTGTCACGTCACCTGGCTCATCTGAAGCGCGCCGGTCTGGTGGAAACACGCCGCGAGGGCAGATGGATGCATTATCGCTGGGCGCAGCATGGCGATCCGCTCGTTCGTCACGTACTCGCGGGGTTGCGCGAGTGGATGGCCAGAGACCATCGGATGAATGGTGAGCGCCGCAGACGCGATCAAGTCTGTTGCAGGACCGGCCGAAGAAGAACGAAGGGGATATCCAACAAATGAAGACCAGCGAATTCATCTCCGCACTGCGTGCCGCGCCGACCAACCAGTTAATCTTTGTCGATTTGAAAGGTCACGCGGTGCATTACGGCTATCATCTCACCGAATTAAAAGCCGCCTCGTTCGAAACAGTCGATTGCGGCGGCCAAACCAACCGCTGGCATGAAACGATTGTGCAACTTTGGGTGCCGCCTGGTCCTGCGAACGTCTGCATGATGGCGGCGAAGTTTCTAAAGATTTTCGATAAAGTGCGCGGGATGATTCCGCTTAATTTAGACGCCGAAATTCGCGTCGAGTACGGCGATGAAAATTTGTTTCCATCGACATATCACGTGCGTTCAGTGACCCGGCACGAAAATGCGACGCACGTGTTGCTGGAACCGCCAGCAACTACGTGCAGAGCGCGCGATCGCCGTGCTGCCCCAGCGCAGGCCACTGACCCCTCCTGCGCTGCGAAAACGCAATCGTGTTGCGCGGCTTAGCAATTGTCATTCGGCTGGAACGCCAACCGTCGCGTATGCGCCGTAGTAGTACGGCTCGTAAACGCGCTGGCCGTCAATGATGCGGTAACGCGGGCCATTAGGCGTAGCCGAGAACGGGTAGGCCTGGTAGTAGCCGTCGTAGTCGCGCCAGTAATTACCGCTCGGATAATAATAACCACTATCATATGCGGTCACGTAAGGCGCTTCCGCGCAACCCGTGATAAACAGGGCGACGACGCCCGCGCAAAGCAACGACAGCAACGCCCCTCGCCAACAGCGTTTGCTTTCGCATTTTCGTATTCTTTTCATCAGATAATATAACACCCTTTCAGCGAATCTGTTTCAGTGAATCTGAATTTCTGTTTCGCTCCTTGACGCGCGGCGCGGGATACTCATTTTGCACCGCACGATGAAGAGAGCTGTTTTTTGCCTTAGCGTTTTTCTGGTAATTCTTTTTCCACTGTTTGCGCAGAAGTCGCCGGATTTTGATGTCATCATCAAAGGCGGCACGGTTTACGACGGCACCGGCGCTGAACCGCGACATATCGATCTTGCAATTCGCGGCGATCGGATCGCAGGCGTCGGCGATTTCAAAAACGTAAAGGCGAAAAAAATCATCGACGCGAGGGGACTTGCCGTCGCGCCCGGATTCATCAACATGCTTTCGTGGTCCACGGAGTCGCTGATTGAGGACGGTCGTTCGCAAAGTGAGATCCGGCAGGGGGTCACCACCGAGATCATGGGCGAAGGCGAATCGATGGGGCCGGTGAACGATCGTGTGCGCCAACACATGCTGCGCGAGCAGAGCGACATCAAATACGACATCAAGTGGAACATGCTCACGGAATATCTGCGTTATCTCGAGAGCCGGGGGATTTCCTGCAATGTCGCATCGTTCATCGGCGCGACCACGATACGCGAGAACGTGATTGGGTTCGAAGATAAGGCGCCCACGCCCGAGCAACTCGACCAGATGCGCGAGCTGGTTCGCAAGGAAATGGAAGCGGGCGCGCTGGGCATTGGCACCTCTCTGATTTATCCGCCTGCGTTTTATGCGAAGACGGAAGAGTTAATCGAATTGTGCAAGGTCGCTGCGAAATACCAGGGCAAATACATCTCGCATATGCGCAGCGAAGGGAATCGATTGCTTGAAGCGCTGGACGAACTGATCCGAATCAGCCGGGAAGCAGGAATTCCGGCGGAAGTTTATCACATCAAAGCAGCCGGCCAGCCGAATTGGGGCAAGATCGATGGTCTTCTTTCGCGGATTGAAGCGGCCCAGAAAGAAGGACTCAAAATTACGGCAGACATGTACACTTATACCGCCGGCGGGACCGGGCTCGACGCCTGTCTTCCGCCTTGGACTGAGGACGGCGGTTATCCGGCGTTGTTTAAGCGGCTGCGCGATCCGGCGACGCGACAGAAAATCAAAGCGCAGGTGCAAACGCCAAGTGACGAGTGGGAAAACATGTATCTCGCTGCGGGCAGCCCGGAACACATTCTTCTCGGCGAGTTCAAATCAGAAAAATTGAAAGCACTCACTGGCAGAACGCTCGCCGAAGTCGCGAAGATGCGCGGCAAAGATCCGATCGATACGGTGATGGATTTGATCGCCGAGGACGAATCGCGCGTCGGGACGATCTATTTCATGATATCGGAAGAGAACATCAAAAAGGAACTCGCTAAACCCTGGATTTCGTTTGGCTCAGACGAGGCGTCACAGGCGCCGGAAGGAGTCTTCTTGAAATCGAATCCGCACCCGCGCGCTTACGGAAATTTCGCACGCGTGCTCGGCAAATATGTGCGCGACGAAAAAGTTCTTCCCATGAGCGACGCGATCCATCGCCTGAGCGGATTGCCTGCTACGAATCTCGGCCTGGATCATCGCGGATTTCTCAAGGAGGGAATGTTTGCTGACGTGGTGGTCTTTGATCCGGCAACCATTGCGGATCGCGCGACATTTGAAAAACCGCACCAATACGCGGTTGGCGTGAAGCACGTCTTCGTAAACGGCGTACAGGTTCTCAAAGACGGCGAGCACACCGGCGCAAAACCGGGTCGCGCCTTGTGGGGCCCGGGTAAAACCAAATGACGGACGCTGGCTGAATTTGTGCGACTTCGTCGGCGTGGATCAAATTGCTAGATTTTCAGTCATCGACATGCGAATGGCGCGATGGATCTGCTCTGGCCGCCGCCCCTGTGGGCGGCGCATCGTGTGCGTGTGGAATTGGGAGCTTTCGGTTTCGGCGTTTGAACATCGAAACCCGCGA
>QHOV01000024.1:0-11735 GCA_003218885.1 Verrucomicrobiota bacterium
GAATGTAAACGGAAACAGCAGGTCTCTGGCGCGGCGACTTCCACAATCTGTCCGGCGTGCAGCGCGCATATTGATCTGCGCGACTACAAAATCACCAGCGGTTTCAGCCGAACCATTCGAACGCGTGGCGACGTGCATCTCACCTCCAGGGGCGATCTGGGCAGCAGCAGCGTTGTTTGCCGATCCGCCTTAATCGAAGGCAGGCTGCGGGGCAATCTGCATTGCGACACTGCGACGATCAACTACTCGGGCAAAATTCCAGGCCGTATCAGCGCCCGGCACATCATCGTTGATCGCAAGGCGGATATTCATTGCTTCCGCAGTGTCCGCGGGGAAAGCGTCGAAATCAGAGGCAGGATGTCGGGCGAGATCGTTGCGCAAACAATGGTAATGATTCATAAACGCGGTTCACTCGAAGGCGATGTCACGGCGCGGGCCATTACGGTGGAAAAAGGAGGCATGTTTTCTGGCCAGCTCGTCATCGGCAACATCGCTTTTACACAGGGAGAATTGTTGCAGGAACAAGAGCCTGCCGCCGCGACCGGTCCGGAACCGAATTTTCCAGACACCGCACCGCGGCCTCTACCGGCGACTTAATAACGATCTCCTCCATGCGAAGACTGCACCCACGCAGTCCTTACGAGAAACTGGGCGGTTACGTGCATTTGCCGCGTTTGATCGACAAGGCCAGACTGCATCGGAAAGGATTGCTTGACGGTTACAACTACAAAACCGTCGGCTTCGATAAACATTTGCTGGCGTTTCTCAAACTCGACGGCGACGCATTTGAAGAGATTGCCAATAGATTAGACGAGGACGAGGCAATTCTAGAGTGGGTGCAGAAAAACGGAGCGCAACATTCGCCTGAAGCGATTGCACAATGGAACCAGGCAATGATTGCGCGGCATCCCGACACCGCCGCCAAAAAGGCGCGTTTCCTTCATTTTCTCAAAGAGGCAGGCGGTGAAGGCCGCAAAGATATTCGGACCTATTTTGATCTGATCGAGTTTGATGAGGGAAAGCTGAATGACAAATGACGTTCGTCATTCGTGTCATTGCTGCTCACATTTTGATTTTTCCCAGAGTCGCGTCTGCGTTTTCCAGCGTTTCTTTGCTTCCGATATCAAGCCATTTTCCCTTGATCTGAAACGTGTTTATCGGTTTGCGCGTGTAGAGCCATTGCACAAAACGGCCTGGCTGATCCGGATTATTGCCTGCAGCCAGGTACGTCGTCAAAAGAGAGAGAACCGCAGGCGAATAATAGTAAACAGCGACTGCAGCTAGGGTTCCCTGGGGGTTCTCCGGCTTTTCCTCGAAACGGGTGATGATTCCATCCGCATCAACGCTAATGTTACCGTATCTTTTGATGGCTTCAGCGTCGCCGACATCATAGACCGCAACCGTTGCTTCGGTTCCCCGCGCACAGGCCACAAAGTCCGCTAACGATTCAGTTAGCAGGTTGTCGCCAGCGACGATTAACAAGCTGCTTTGGCTCAAATCCTCGCGCGAGACGACGAAATTGATGTCTCCGATCGCACCCAGCTTATCTTCATCGCTCGTGGAACCGTCGTTAATGATTTTGAATTTGAATTCCGGATGCCGGCTCCGATAGCGCTCGCTCCAAGCTTGGAAGTCAGGCGCGAATTTGTCGTTTGTTACCACGTAGATCGTTTCCAGATCAGGAACACCTGCGAGGTTGTCCACCACCCACTCGACAATCGGTTTGCCTCCCACCACGAGAAGCGGCTTGGCCTTTTCGAGCGTTAACGGATAGAGGCGCGTTGCGTACCCAGCGGCGAGAATGAGAACGTTCATGAGATCCAGACAGTTCGTAGCAAAACCGAAAGGCGCTCGTGTTTTCAACTACGATTTTCCAGCGCTTCCACTTAAGATCGCGTTTTTTAGATGTTGCTGGGTCACCCGGATCCGGTGCGAATCGGTGATCTTGGCGTGGTTGGCGCCGTCCACCACATACAGCGTATCAATCGCCGCGCCGGCCTGCGTGTTAATACGAGACAGCGGGATCAAAATATTTTCGCGATCAAGGCAGCTCAGCACGTCGTAGAGCATTCCGAGCCGGTCCGGAGCCTGAATCTCAATCAGCGTGTAGGTCGGATGCGTTTTGTTATCGATGGCAATGCGCGTTGGAAATTCGATTGCTGGTGCGAGACCACGGCTTTGGCGCTTCGCCTTTTCAATTAATGGCAGAAAATGGAAGCTCTCGTCTTCTAGGGCTCGTTGCAAAGTTTGCTCCATCAGCTTGAAATCTCGTGGGTCGGTGGCCGGGTGAGCGTTGGTGTCGCACACACGGAAAACGGCGAGCACCACGTTGTCTGCGCGCGGAAAAACATCGGCGCTCAAAATGTTCAACGGCACAACGGAAAGCGATCCGGCGACCTTTGCCAGCAACCGTTCGCGCTCCCACGTGCAGAAAGTGACAACGCTGTGCCCCTGCTCCGGCACAACCTTCCATTTGATTGCTGGCGCCAGCGGAAGCTTTCCTCCCGTTGAGACGTTCTCGAGAAACGACCGGAATAATTTCAGGTGCTCGACAATCTCGGGGAGATCGCTCGCGCGGAAGTAATGATCCGGCATGAACTCAAAGTGCGCTTCAATTTCCTCTGCGTAGTCCGGTGAAAGATTCTCGGACACAGAACCCTGCAAGCTTTGGCGCTCGATTCTTGTTTGTTCGTCATAAGATTTCCGGTCGGCCAGATAACGCGAGGTCTCGTGAAACAACTGCCAGACGAGAGATTCCTTCCAATCCGACCACGCTTCGGCGCTTGTGCCCTGGCCGTCCGCCAAGGTCAGCAGCATGAGTACGTTCAGGTTTTTCTGGTGCTTCACAATGTGCGCCAACTCCATCACTGTGGCTGGATCATCCAGGTTTCTCTGCTGCGCGATCCTGGAGAGGGTGAGATGATGATCGACGAGCAGGATAAGCGACTTGCGCTCCTCGGAGGACAACTGCAAACGGGTCGCGACGCGCTGGGCAAAGAGCGCGCTTGCTTCAGAGTGCGGCCGAGCGCCTACGGCTTTGCCGCTGTCGTGCAAGAGAAGCGCGAGATAGAGAACCAGCGGGTCCTCGAGTTCCTCAAAGATTCTGCGATAAGCAACCAGCTTGGGATCACTCGTTTCCGCTAGTGCATCGAGTTTATCGATACACACCAACGTATGCTCGTCGGCCGTGTAACGATGGAGAAATTCATGCTGCACCAAGCAGGTCAGCTGGCCGAATTCGGGAATGTAGCGGCCGAGAAAATCCACCTGATGCATCATTCGCAGGATGCGTCCCACTCTGCCTTTTTGCGACAGAATCGATTTGAAGATCGTGCGCGGCCCCCGCGCATACTGATAGGTGCGGGTAATCTGGCCGAGGTTTCTGCTCAATAAATCCGCCAGTTCCGGGCTAAGATCCAAGCAGCGCTCCAGCGCCAACTGAAAGGCCCGCATCATCTGTTCGGGATCTTTGCGAAAAATATCCCGCCGCGCCGGATGCAATTGTTTATTGCGAACAAAGAAAAAGTCCCCGATTGGAGCCTTGTCACCTCTTATCAACGGGAGAAAACTAAAGAGAGAATGGGTCTTGTTTGTGACGTATCCGCTCACAAATTGCTCCGTGATGCGTTCGGTCACCCGTAAGATATTTCGCGTGTGGTCGTAGTAGTCCCGCATTAGCGCCTCACTGCGGAGCTGGCCGTTTCTAGGAGAATAATCGAGCCGTTTTGCGATTTGCTCCTGCAGATTGATGTGCAGTACGTCGGTGGCGCGTCCCGTCGCGTAATGCAAATCCGTCCGTAAGCGCAGGAGAAAATCGTAGGCCCTCTCGATCCGTCGCTGGTCGCTTTCGCTCAGCCAATCTTTCCCCACCAGCTGGGTCGTGCTCAACGATCCCTCCTTGAAGTAGGTTATCCAAAGCAGATTTTGATAGTCGCGCAGCCCGCCGCAGCTGCTCTTCAGATTGGGCTCTTGCAGATAAACGCTGTCGCCGAATTTTTTGTGCCGGGCGACCTGGTCTTGCATGCGCATTTCGACGTATTCGCGTTCGTGTCCGTCGACACATTTTGAACGAAATTGTTCCCGAAACTCGCGCGCCAGCTCTCTGTCGCCAGCGAGAAACCGCGACTCCAGCATGGCGGTCTTTGTGCGCATATCACGGTTGGCCTGGGCAATTGCTTCTTTAATGGAATGCGTGGAGTGCCCGACCTTGAAACCACTGTCCCATAGCAAGTAGAGAACTTGATTCACCATTTCCTCCAGGTGCGGCGAAATCTCGTCTCGTTGCCGATGCAACAGCATGACGTCAATGTCACTGAAAGGGTTGAGCTCGCCCCGGCCATATCCGCCGAGAGCAATCAACGCCAGCGGAACCTCCGCCCGGCCATTTTCGCGAGCAGCCGCGGCAGCAGCGCTGAAAACGTATTGCAACAGAATATCGACGAGCTCAGCGCGCCGCGCGCAAACTTCGCGGCCACCCACGCCGGCCTGGTGCTTCAGACGCAACCGATGCTCTTCAACTTTGAGAAATTTTTTGTAAAGCGGGAGAACCTCCGTTGGTCGTCTGGTCCCTGTGTCCGCAAGACGGTTTTCGGCGTGCGCCAGAACTTGTTCCAGATGTCGGGACATTCTCATCGCCGGTTTAGATCGCGGTTAATCTAAAGTTGGAAATGCAAAATCCAAATTTCCCGGCCTCGCCGAAGAATAGGATTCCTAGCGTCCGCACTAAGTGCGTTGTACCTCCCTGAAAAAAATTCAGTATTTGAGGAACGACGTGATCGGCGTCGCCTCGAGTTGCTTGCGGCCATGAAGAAATTCTAACTCGATTAGAAACTGCGCTTCGACCAGATTTCCGCCAGCTTTACGGATAAGGGCAGCCGCGGCAGCAGAAGTCCCGCCGGTCGCAAGCAAATCATCTACCAGCACAACCCGCTCGCCTTCTCTCATGGCGTCGATGTGCATCTCCATTTCCGCTTCGCCATACTCGAGCGAGTATTTCGCGACCTCCGTTCGGTAGGGAAGCTTGCCGCGCTTCCGGATCGGAACGAAACCAACACCAAGTTCATATGCCACCACCGATCCAAAAACGAAGCCGCGCGCATCGATCCCGACGATTTTGTCAATCTTTCTCCCGCGGGAGCGCTCCAAAAAAAGATCAATCGACGCACGGAACAACGCGGGATCGTTCAAGACGGGTGTGATGTCTTTGAACACGATCCCTTTCTTTGGGAAATCAGGCACATCGCGCACAGCAGCGCGGAGTTTTCCAAGTATGTCCAAAGCCATCGGCGCGATGCTAGCGGGCTTCAATGAAAGGTCAATCAGGCTTGTCCGCGACGGAGGCGTCAGCGGAGCAAATTAATACTAACGCGGTGATTTTACAGAGGATTGCCAAGTCGGGACGGCAATCTAGAGTAAGCTGGCCCCGTGGATCGTTATCTCCTCATCGTTTCGACAGTTTGTTTTCTCGCAGCAGTCGTGCACACGATTGTTGAGTTGCGTACCGGAGTGTTTCGTCCGATGCGATTCAATTTTTTTGCGGTCGGCTTGGGATTTATTTTTCAGACGGCGTTCTTGTCGGTCCGCGGTCATGCGCTGGGTCGCTGTCCGCTGACGAACCTGTTCGAGGTTTTCGTTTTCCTGGCGTGGTCGGTGGCGTTGATGTACATGCTCGTGGGCCCACTCTATCGCCTCTCGTTGATGGGCGCGTTCACCGCACCGCTGGTGGTTTTGCTGCAAGGTTTTGCGCTCGTTGCGCCAATCGACATCCGTCACCCGGTGAAAGTGCCAGCAAATCCGTGGCTGGAATTTCACGCTTCGATTTCGACCGTGGCCTACGGGGCGTTCGCTCTCGCTTGCATCGCTGGCATCATGTATCTGATCCAGGAACGGCAGCTTAAGACGCATCAGTTGCATTCTGTTTTTTATCATCTGCCGCCGCTGACAGATCTTTATGCAACCGTCACCCGGCTGCTGTGGTGGGGCTTTGCGCTTTACACGTTGGGCATTGTGAGCGGTTTTTTTACAGGCCACCCATTACCACGGGTGCAAGTCGTCGCCGCTATTGGGGTCTGGCTGCTTTACGCGGTGATTTTGCAAGGTCGTCATCTTCGGTGGCTCGCGCCGAAATGGGTGGCCGCGCTATGCATTATTGGCTTTAGCGTGGCACTGGCACTTCTCTGGGGAATCGAATTCACCGCGGAAATGCGTCCGCTGCCATGAATCTTTTCTGTCTCGGATTAAGTCATCACACCGCCGACGTGGCGACGCGGGAGCAGTTCGCCGGTAGCGCCACGGCCGAATCGATCCTGCGCCAAACCGGTTGTGCCGAAGCGTTATTGCTGACGACATGTAATCGGGTGGAGGTTTACGCGGTGTCGCAAAAACGCGTTTCCACGGATGAAATAGCGCGTTGCCTCACGCGAAAAATCGACATCGATCCTCACGATTACGCGCCCCCGTTTTATCGGTACGAGGCCGAAAAGTGCGTGCAGCATCTTTTCCGGGTCGCCTCCGGACTCGACTCGATGGTTGTCGGTGAGAGCGAGATATTCGGACAGGCAAAAAAAGCATATGAGTCAGCCAGAACATCCGGGGCAGTCGGCCCGTACTTGCATCGTTTGTTTCAGCGCGCCTTTCGCGTGGCGAAACAAGTGCGCACGCACACGGACATAGCGCGTGGCGCTGTGTCGGTCGGCTCAGTCGCTGTCGATTTAGCTCAAAGAATTTTTGGCGAACTAAGCGATTGCAAGGTGCTCGTGCTCGGCGCAGGCGAAACCAGCGAACGCACCGCGCGTGCGCTTATTTCGCGCGGCGTCAGTGATCTTCGCGTAAGCAATCGCTCGATGGATCGCGCAAGCGAGCTAGCGCAAGCGGTAGGCGGCCGCGCCGTTCCGTTCGATGAGTGGACGGCGCAATGCCGTGAGATCGATATTCTGATTACATCAACAGCATCGGAAACGCCGCTGCTGACGGCGGACAAACTCGCGCCGATGTTGCGCGGACGATTGGATCGTCCGCTCTTTATCATCGACATCGCCGTGCCTCGCGACGTCGATCCCAGCGTAAATGAAATGGAAGGGGTTTATCTTTACGATATCGATTCGATACGATCCGTGGCGGAGCAATCACTCGCCCTCCGACGCAAGCAGGTTGCCGCAGCAGAGGGGATCATTGCGGAACATGTCGCGGATTTTGTCGATTCAATCTCTCGAGGACTGAATCGCCTCTCACAAACTGCGGAGCATCCGTCGCTCGGCGAGAATCCGCTACGGGCGTCCGAGCTGTAGCGGCGGTCTATGACCGCCGAAAATCGAAAGATTGTCCTGGGCACACGCGGCAGCGAGCTGGCGCGCGCGCAAGCTCGTTTGGTGGAAAAAGCAATTCAAACGGTGTGGCCAGAGGCAAAGATCGAGACCAAAATTCTTGCGACACAAGGCGACAAAGCCAAAGTAGAAATCGCGGCAGTTCTTCCCCGGGCACTGATCGACGACGTGCTGGTTTCCAAACGCCGGGGCGGTCTTGCTTCCCTTCCTGAGGGCGCCACAGTCGCAACCGGCAGCGTGCGAAGGAAACATCAGCTGCTCTGGAAACGTGCCGATCTCAACCTTGTCGATCTTCGCGGCAACGTGCCGACCCGGTTGCGAAAACTGGCCGAAAACGAATGGGACGCCATCGTGTTAGCTCGCGCGGGGCTTGAACGCCTGGCTTTGTCCTCAAGTCGCACCGAAATCAGCTTCGAAGGCAGGCAATTTTTTCTTGAGATTCTTCTGCACGAAATTTTTCTGCCCGCAGGTGGTCAGGGAATAATTGCCCTTCAGGTTCGCACCGATGATCAAAGCACAAAGGCACTTGTCGATCTCGTAAACAATCGCGAAACGTTGCTTTGTTTGCAGGCGGAGCGAGAATTTCTGCGTGGGTTGCAGGGTGATTGCAATTGTCCGGTCGGCGTGCTTGCAAAGATTGACAACCGCAAGATGAAAATGCGCGCGCAAGTTTTCCTGGGTGAATCGGCGGCGCCACGGGAGGCCGAAGCGGAAGGCGCCTGCGATGAAGGCGGGAAGTTGGCCGGCGAATTGTTGCGAAGGATCACGCAAGAGTAGGAGCATGACCAGGACTACCAAACAGAACGGAACAGTTTATCTGGTTGGCGCTGGGCCGGGCGATCTCGGTTTGGTGACTTTGCGCGCAAAGGAGTGTATCGAGAATGCGGATGTGATTGTTTACGATCACTTGGCAAATCCGGAGATGATCAGCTGGGCGAGGAACGATGCCGAAATTATTTATGCCGGGAAAGAACCGGGCGAAAATCGAACCCAGCAGGAAATCAATGCGCTGCTGATCGATAAAGCACGCGAAGGAAAACAGGTCGTCCGGTTAAAGGGCGGGGACCCGTTTGTGTTCGGCCGAGGTGCAGAAGAGGCGCAGGCGATCGCCGATGCGGGAATCGCATTTGAAGTTGTGCCCGGAATCACGTCCGCCATCGCCGGACCGGCTTATGCAGGCATCCCCATGACGCATCGGGCGCATAATTCGCACGTGACATTCTTTACAGGCCACGAAGATCCGGCAAAGGCAGAAAGCGCAATCGATTATGCGGCCCTGGCAAAACTCGGCGGCACCCAGGTCATGCTGATGGGTGTGGAACGCCTCGGATCCATCACAAGCAAAATGCTCGAGCAAGGCGTGCGCAGCGATTTGCCGGTGGCGCTCGTTCGCTCGGCCACTACCGGACAACAGGAAACGCTCACAGGCACTCTTGAAGATATCGCCCAAAAAGCTGTAGCCAGCGATTTCAAAGCGCCGGCGGTGGCCGTATTTGGCGAAGTCGTCGGGCTGCGTCACAGTCTGAATTGGTACGAAAAGCGGCCGCTCTCGGGGAAAAGAATTGTCGTTACACGAACCCGAAAGCAGGCCAGCGTGTTAAGCAACAAACTGCGTGCGCTCGGAGCGCACGTGATCGAATTGCCCACAATTCGTATCGAGCCACCGAGCGATCTACGCGAATTCGCGGAGCTGGTGCAGGACACCCATATTTATGACTGGATCGTGTTCACCAGTGCAAATGGTGTCGAAGCGTTTTTTGATGTTTTCTTCAAACTGTACGACGACGCCCGTGAGATCGGCGGCGCGCGCATTGCTGCCATCGGGCCAGCCACGGCCCAACGTGTGAAAGACTTTCATCTGCATGTCGATCTTCAGCCGGAAGAATTCGTGGCGGAGGCGGTGCTGCGGGAGTTCAAAAAACAGGGAAGCATCGAAAATTTGCGGATCCTTTTGGTGCGCGCGGAAAAAGCGCGTGACGTCCTTCCGAAAGAACTTTCGGCTTTGGGGGCAATCGTGGACGAGGCGTTCGCGTATCGGACGGTGCCGGAGACGCGCGACACAAGCGGCGCACGACGGCAACTGGCTCAGGACGGGGCCGATTTGATTACGTTCACCAGTTCTTCAACCGTGGAAAACTTTCTCGCGCTTGGACTACCCTGGCCGAAAGGAATGCAAGTTGCCAGCATCGGCCCAATCACGTCCAAGACCGCGCGCGATCATGGTTTGAAGATCGACATCGAAGCACAGCGACACGACATCGGTGGGCTGGTGCAGGCAGTCCGGCAGTTTTTTACAAAAGAAAGCGCCGGCAAACAATCAGGTTAAAGGATCGCTGTTCCGCAATCCGCAATTGTTAGGATGGATTGAACCGGAACTTCATTCGACCGCGCTTGGCGTTGGCTTTTGCCTTGCGACGATGCTTTTGCGAAGGTGTCTCGAAGGCGCGCAAGCGGCGGACCTCCTCGAGAATTCCCTCGGCATCCAGCTTGTTTTTAAGCCGCTTCAATGCGCGATCGACAGGTTCACCTTTACGAACAATCACTTCTGGCATCAATGATCACTCCTGGACATTTAGAATCTGCTCTTAAACCGGCGAGGCGGAGCCTACTCGGACTAGGCGACCTCGTCAAATCTCGTCGGAAAGCCGCGGACGAAGCCTACCCAAGCACCGGTCTGGGCCGAAGGGAGGCGCCAGAGAGCTCGGTGATTTCGCGGCGCAAGGCGGATTCTCTGCCGCCGCGGGCGCGCGTCCACCACAGGACGATGGGCGAGGCGATAAAGATCGAAGAGTAAGTGCCAACGACCACGCCGATAATGATAGCGAGGGAGAAATCACGTAACACCGCGCCGCCAAAGAAAAACAGACAAAGAATCGGAATGAGTGTCACTGTGCTCGTAAGAATCGTGCGGCTCAGCGTCTGGTTAATGCTGGAGTTCATAATCTCCTCGATGGTGCCCCGCCGACCGCTAGCCAGGCCTTCGCGTATCCGGTCGTAAACGACGATGGTGTCGTTAATAGAATAACCGGCGATGGTCAGCACTGCGCCAACCATAGTAAGAGTGAGCTCGCGGCCGAGAAGCGCAAACACGCCGACCGTCATAAGTACATCGTGCAACAACGCGACGATCGCGCCTACGGCGAAGGAAAGTTCGAAGCGGAACGTTACGAAAATTAGAATGCCCAGGATGCCAAGGCCGAGCGCGACCAACGAACTCTTTGCTAGCTCGCCGCCCACGAGCGCGCCGACTCGTTCGGAACCTTCCACATGGAATCCAGCATTCGGCAGCGTTTGCATGATTTGTTTTTCCACCCTGTCGCTGGTGTTCAACGGCGTGCGAACGGTGATATAACTCTTGCCGACTTGCGTGGATTCCTGGATTGACGCGTCGGCAAGTCCGATTGGTTGCAGCGCGTGGCGGACCTGCCCGATGTCGATTTTACCGGGCGCGCTTAACGTAATCAGGTCGCCGCCGCGAAAATCGACGCCAAAATTTTTGTCGCCGCGAATGTAAAAAGCGCCGGCGCCGGCCAGCAGCAACGCGAGCGAACACATGCACGCGATAAAGCCTTTACCCAGGAAATTGATGTTTTGCGCTGAAATCAAATGCAACATCGAGATGCGCTTCAGTCTTCCTGTATCGACAAACCAGCCAAGAAAGTTCCGCCCCACGATGAGCGCCGTGAACAGCGACGCCAGAATGCCGAGCGTGAGTGCAATCGCGAAGCCTCTAATCGGACCGGTCGCTTTCCAAAACAGAATCGCCGCCGTGATCAGCGTCGTTACGTTCGCGTCAAAAATGGAGCTAAACGCTTTCTCGTAGGCCGTGTTGAGCGCAATCTTGAGCGATTTCCCGAGGGCCATTTCTTCGCGCAATCGCTCGTAAATGAGCACGTTTGCGTCCACCGACAGGCCAATCGTCAAAATGATGCCCGCAATACCGGGCAACGTCAGGACGAAATGAAACATCGTGAGCGCGCCGACGAGCAGGATGAGGTTGATGATGAGCGCGAGGTTCGCAATAAGCCCGGGAACTTTGTAGTAAATTGCAACGCAGACGAGCGTGATCGCGAGCCCAACCAAGCCGGCCAGAATGCTCGCGCGGATTGAGTCCAGGCCCAGAGTGGGCGATACGCTTCGCTCTTCCTCGATGCTTACTGGCGTTTGCAGGGGGTTCTCGAGGACGCTCGCTAATCCGCGCGCTTCTTCCTCGGTAAATCTTCCCGTGATTTGTGCGTCGCCGCCATAAATTGCGTCTTGAATGACGGGCGCAGATTGGATGATTCCATCAAGCACAATCGCGAAACGGTGATGAACGTTTGCCGCAGTGATGTTGCCGAACTGCTTGGCGCCTTCAGCGTCGAATCGCAAATGAACGACCCAGCCATCTTTTTCATAGGAAGCGCCCGCGCT
>QHOV01000024.1:11743-14377 GCA_003218885.1 Verrucomicrobiota bacterium
TCGCCTTCACGCTGCATTTTATACGTTTCGATCCGGTACTCCGGCGGAATGACTTGCTTTCCTTCGTCGATCTCGCGCAATCGTTCGCCATTATCGGGATAAACCAGACGGAACTCGAGTTTCGCCACGCGCGAGAGCTGATCCCGCGCTTCCTGAATCTTCGCCGTGTCCAGGCCGGGAATCTGAACCAGAATCCGATCGCCGCCGACGGGGCTGATGATTGGTTCGCTGACCCCAAAAACGTCGATACGCTTCCGAATCACCTCCACGGCCTGATCAAGCATTCCTTTAGTGATCGGCTTGTCGCCAGGCACGAGCCGGATCAGGAATGACGTGCCGCCTTGAATATCGAGGCCGAGCGCGATCTTTTTCTGTGGCGGCCAAATCGTGGCGATGCTGAAGACGACAAGCAGCAGCATCAACGTGGTGGCCAGCAGGCGTTTCCGCGGCCCTTGATCGGCGGCAAAGTACCACCCGAAGAGGACAAGCATCGCAAGCCCGATTAAAAATGTAAGTGCTGGGGTCATTCCGATTTATCGGTTCAACTATTCAACTCTCTTTCAGCACGTTCGTAATTGCCGATTTGTCCATCTCGATCTTTACGTTGTCGGCCACCTTCACCAGAACGGTGTTCTCTTTCACATTGGAAATCAGACCGTGAATGCCGGCATTGGTCACCACCCGGTCGCCGGTCTTTAGACTTGCGATTAATTGCTGTTGCTGTTGTTGCCGCTTTTTCTGCGGCCGGATCATCACGAAGTACATGATGATGAAAATGAAAATCAACGGCACAAAAAACGACCCGATGCCGCCGCCTGGGACTTGTTGAGGCGCCGCGGTTTGAGCCTGAGCGAGAATTGTTTGGAGCATGCTAAAAATTAGAGAGCGCACCTTAAACGCGAAAGCGCCCGCTGCAATCGTTCTTTCGCACCGCTCGTATTATTATGGGAGATCGATCCCGCCATCGGTGACGGTTTGAGCCGAAAAATGCAAAACCGGTTTTCGCTTGATGGAAAACCGCCACGGGCGTGCTAATCTCCGGTTTGCTGATAACGGGGGTATAGCTCAGTTGGTAGAGCGTCTCGTTCGCAATGAGCTATCGATTGATTGGCTCACTTTTCCTCACTTACTCTTGAGTGCTCTTTCATAGGTAAAACCGTTGGACGAGCTTGATCTCAAGTGTTCCCAAATGAGCTCAAAAAATACCGCCGGTGTATAAAGGAGTGGACAAAGCTTCAGGCACGCCCTTTCACCAAACGCCGCCAACGCGCGACAAATACTGGCCGACGGGAATGAACAGTTTCACTGGAGAACTCCAGAAGGACACCGCCTAGTATGCGACGAGCCCAGAATCTTGAATCGGAGAATGCCAGATGCTTTTCCCATCGGGTCAGGCGGCAACGGCTTTAAGAGCCCATCCATAATATTTGCGAATTGGGTCTCGAGTGCTTCTCGATCTCCAAACGGCTTCTTGTTTGATTAAACCCGTGTGCAGCAAAGCGAACACAGCGATGCTGTCGCCGCAGTAGCCCAGAGCATAGATTTCAGTGTCGGTAAATTGATCGAAGTCGGTTCGAATTCTCATCAGGCTGTGCAATATCCAATCCCCGAATTGGGGGTCGTCCTCGAGTTTCCAATAGGTATTTTTGCATTTTTTGGGAACTTGAGGTGAGGCTGCGGACACCGTAATCTGCATATGTGACGGAGTCCTCTACCTTGCTCGCGCTGTCTAACGATCCCGTGTGGTTCTGTTTGAGGGCCGAACCCAAGCGAGAACATCTGGCGGCGACCGCACTGCGGCGTCGGTTTGAAATCGAGTGTTTATCGCCCCGGTTGCGTTTTCGCAAGCTGACCCAGAGAGGGCCAGTGTGGTTCGTGGAGGCAATGTTTCCCGGCTATTTGTTTGCGAAATTTGTCTATTCCACTCAACATCGCGCGGTTGAAAGCTCCCAGGGAGTCCGGGGAATCCTCCGGTTTGGACAGCGTCTGGCAACCCTGCCGGCAGATACCATCATTGCGCTTCAATCAAAAGCGGGCGCCGAAGAAGTCGTCACCGTCGATTCGTCTCTCAAAATTGGCCAGCCAGTTCAATTGATAGAAGGAGCTTTTCAGGGCCTCGAAGTCGTGGTCACCCAAGTGTTGCCTGCCAAAGAGCGAATTCGAGTGCTGCTGGATTTTCTCGGGCGATCGCTAGAGATGGAAGTTCCTGCGGGAAAGGTGCTGCCCGCCTAAGCGGCGATCGGTACACAACAACAAAGTGGCCATCCAGAGGAACGGCCACTTTGCTTTCCCAGCTTAGCTTCGCGAGGACCGGGACGCTTTGCTGGAAATTCGTCTGGTCAAACTGTCCGGTTAACTTCTTAGGTAACGCCGCACCACACCCAGCGCGCCGAGGGCTGCCCCGAGCAACATTACCGTGGTGCCGCCGTCCGGAGCCCCGGCCCCGCCTGGGCCAAAGAGTGTCCAACCCGAAAGGCCATATCCATTCCACTGTGTGGGGATGGTGAAGCTGGTTAAATTACCCACATACCAAACTACCGAACCTTGATTTGGCCCGTCATACTTCGCAAACAGGTAATTGTATGTGCCGGCGGTAGACCAGCTGAAGCTATTACTCGAACCGACGCTGTTTAA
>QHOV01000094.1 GCA_003218885.1 Verrucomicrobiota bacterium
TTCCCTCGCGGTACTTGTTCACTATCGGTCGCCAATTAGTATTTAGGCTTACGCCGTGGTCGGCGCAGATTCATACGAAGTTTCACGTGCATCGTATTACTCAGGAAATCCCTAGGCGTGCTCGGGTTTTCGGTTACGGGTCTTTCACCCTCTATGGCGCAGCTTTCCAGAAGCTTCACCTAACCTTTGCACTACCACATCGGGCTCCTACAACCCCGATCGATAAATCGACCGGTTTAGCCTGTTCCGCTTTCGCTCGCCACTACTGACGGAATCTCTTTCGATTTCTTTTCCTCCGGTTACTGAGATGTTTCACTTCACCGGGTGTCGCGATGTTCCTGCTATGGATTCACAGGAACTCGAGCAAGTATTACCTCGCTCAGGTTACCCCATTCGGAAATCTACGGGTCAAAGCGTGTTTGCCGCTGTCCGTAGCTTATCGCAGCTTACCACGTCCTTCATCGCCTATTGGCACCAAGGCATCCATGATGCGCTCTTTGTAGCTTGATCAATCTGTTCTGGTCTTTCGACCAGAGATTCTTTGATAACTGAAACTCTCTCATCGTCATGCGACGATGCTTGATTTCAGACTCAGCTCTTAAAGTTGTATTTCTTACTACCCTGTATGTAGATGTCAAAGAACCAGCTTCTCTGGTACATTTAAGACCACAAAAAAACTCAATTTCGAATCCGACTTGAACTCGGTCTACCGCACACAGACAGACTGTGCGGAGGCAGCTCCGACAAATCAGGTCGGGACAAAATTGAGTTCCAATTTGCAGTCCCCAGATGTACGTAGAACGCACTCCTAGATAGAGGAGTCCCGCTTCGTGCGGGATCTCTAAAATACTCGAAATTCAGTGGGCGTCAATCTAAACTGACTGATTTTCTCAGAATTATGTTCTATCGCAACAACTTTGAACCCAAAGAGTTACACAGCGACTATGGCGATGCGATGGATAACCAAAGCGCTAGAGAGCCGTGGTCAACTAGCGCTCATGGCCAAACTCTGCATATGGATCGTTGAACGGCCTACCATGGGCGGCCTGTGATTCTTGTATCGCCGTAGCAACTACCACTTTGTCGAGAAGCCGGGTGTGATTCGAATCATAAAGGCGGAACTCGTATGTGCAGCCTGTTCGGATCCAATTTGCAGCAGCAGAACCTTGGCGCGAAGTTGCGAATAACGATTCTGGCTGGCCATCGATGGAAACGTAAACCTTTCCGGAAGCGGCCGTAGCCGTGTTCCATGAAATCATTGTCTTAACGGTGTCTTTGTGAGCAGGCACTGGGTTGGGCGACGCAGAGATCGTTGGCACGATCTTGCTCCGGAGAAGGCAGAAGGCTCGCTCGTCCCGCTCCGGATTGGCTGGTGTAGAGTTCGACGTAACGCCGATGCTCAAGTACGACAGAAGGTCCCACCCCGTGCGATTGATCAGCCTCTTCAACCCTTCATCTGAGAAAATCCAGAAGTTGGTGCTGTCGTTGTTGCATTCCCGTGGACCGAGCAAATATGCAATCGGCCCTTGTGAAATGGATTGGCCGTTATCTGTTTGCCGAGCTATGCGTGTGCTTAGGAAGCAGTACCTCGCGATTGCAGCAACCTTCTCCAAGACGAAGAACGGATTTTTCAAATGATAGAGAACTCCCAGGAGAAAGATGGCGTCATATTTTTTGCCAGAGAGAGTGAACTGCGAGTCCAAATCAACTGTTTGGATTGCAACGGTTGAGCGCAGAGCTTCCTTGAGGATCTGGGCCCCTTCCAGGTGATTAAAATTGGTGGGTTCGTTGTCGATTAAATCCACGGACAACCCCATCTTCTCCAAAAGAAATGCGAGGTCGCCGTCCGCGGCTCCAATATCAGCGATTTTCCCATGCGGACCTCGGCATAGCTGCAACAAATCAAGCCCCGCACTTGCCAAAAGCTGCTCTAAGACGCCGACGTTTCGCAAAGTGTTGTAGGGATACCAAAATGACTTGGGCCGGTGCGCCAATTTAATTTCCCCAAGACTGCGCTCAGCTGTCATAGCCAGCTGGCGAAGTGGCGATTTAGTCCGTTCAAGAGTTTTTCGTTGCTGCCCCGCTTCGAGAGAGTCGGCATTGCTACCTTGCGCGCGATTGCAGGCTGCGCGTGGAAGGCAGTCAGAAAATAGGCGGAGCGCCTTCGATAGCGTTTTTCCCGAGGCGTTGCCGTTCCCAACCGCGAGAAGCTGTTTTAGTGTCACGCCATAATTTGGCGCAGCGGAGGGCCAGCAACAGATAGACCTGACCGAATATTTTTGTAGTACTAGACCCTACACGCATTCGCTTGCGCATGACACCGGAGAGTGAATGGTCACTTTACATTGGTAGCATCTTCCCAGCGAATGGCCGCGCGAAGCAGCTCGCCTAGGGAGCTGACGCCGAATTTTTCCTTTGCGCGCGCGCAGTAAGCTTGCACGGTTTTCACACTCAGGTGCAGATCCTCAGCGATCTCCGAAGTCGTCCGCCCCTGGCCGAGGAGCCGGAATATTTCCAATTCGCGATCGCTTAAACGTTCCACCGGAGAGGCCTCTGCGGTTTTAGGCGAGGCGCTGAACCGGCGCGCCATGCTGTTGACGACCCTTTCGCTTACGTAAACACTGCCCTCAAGCACACGACGAATGCAAGTGAGGACACTCTTGGTGGTCTCGCGTTTCATAACGTAACCACGCGCGCCAGCGCGCAGAGCGCGCTCGGCATATAATGCTTCGTCGTGCATCGAGAGGACGACTAGCGCAACCAGCGGGAACTGACTCTCCAGGTTTTTGATTAGTTCCAATCCCGATTCATTTTTGAGAGAGATATCGATAAGCGCGATATCTGGCCGCGCTTTTGCAATGCCAGCGATGGCGCTGGCCGAGTCTTCCGCCTCGCCGCAGACTATGAGGTCACTCTGTGTGTTAATAAGATTGGTGAGCCCCTCACGGACAAGGGGGTGATCATCAACAAGGAAAATCCGACGTCTGCGGGTAGTAGTGATAGAAGGGTTTGCGTTCATATTGCGAAATTTGATTCGCTGTGAGTTGGAATCCTTAGCTTACACGTCGCAACTGTTCCGCTGCGGCCGTGTCGCTGGACGCTCAACGTTGCGCCAATTAACGCCGCGCCATGGCGCATCAAGCGAAGCCCAAGTCCTTTTGAATCTGACAGCTTATCTGAAAATCCGATTCCATCATCTTCGATTGCCAGGGTAAGTTTGGAGCCATCTACAGTTAAGCGAATGTCGATTCGCTCGGCGGCAGCGTGTTTCGCGGCATTGGTGGCCGCCTCCTGAGCAATTCTGTAGAGCTGCGTTGCAACCACAGAATCGCGCACGGGAATTGACTCTTGTCCGTGAAAAATGCAGTTGGTGGCAAATCGCTCGCTTATGTTCTCGGCAAGGACCTCCAAGGCTACGCTTAAGCCGTCTGCTTCCAGCTCCGGCGAAAAGAAACCCCGCGCCATATTACGCGTGAGATCGATCCCTTCTTCGACGTAGTGCACGAGTTTTTCTGCCTCTGTTACCTCTGGCGCCGATTTCGCAGCGAGCTTCTCTTTCAACACTTGGGCCGCGAGAGCGGTGCCTGTCAGGTGTTGGCCGAGTCTGTCATGGAGATCCTGTCCCAAGCGCCGTCGTTCACGATCCGCCACTTGCGCGATTTCCCGGTCGAGCCGCTGGCGCTCGACCACCTCGCGCTGCAAAGCTACTGTCCGTTCCTGAACACGTCGATCCAACTCACCGACAAGTGTCCGCAACTTGGATAACAAACCGGCAAACAGCGCATAAGAGACAAAAGCCATCCCGGCATTCCAAAAACCGAGAGCAGGGATTCCAGCTGCAACGTCTGACAGCAGCGATACGGCAATGCTGACAACGGCAATTCCGAGAGCGGTAAGCAGGCTGCCAAACCAGGCGGCCAAAGAAATCGGCAGAAGATAAAAGAGAAGGAGCGGGCGCTCGTATCCCGTCAAATAATCGATGTATCCCACGATTGCCACAAGCAAAAGGGATACGACGATTAGAGCCTCCCGGGAAACTCTGAAGGGAGGAAAATTGCGCAGATTCGCCATAATGCTGTCGAGCCTGGAGCGGCGTGGAATCGTGTCGATAGGTGTCTCCATCGCTTTTATAAACCTACCGGCGGGATGGACACTATTCGCCACCGGGAGCGCCGGATTCTGCATTTCCTCCTGCTGGGTATCTTCCATCTTTTCGGGTTCCTCGTCGAAAAGATTCGCGCAGCGCCCTCAACGGTGAACGGCGCCAATTGGAACGCTGCCGTCGGGCGCGAAGATGCTGAATAATTGTGCTTTTCCTATCGACCTCCATCGCAAGTCTACGATATTCGCTGGCTATAGTCGCTACGAACTGTACCTGCTTATCAAACGCGGCCTCTATTTCTTGGATGGCCGCCGGCGAAGCCTCCAGTGGTTGCGAACTCTCTTCGACTTCGCGGCAAAGACGCATTGCCTGCTCGACGAGGCTCGGATCCGTTTCGCGGCTGTCAATTCGAAAATCAGCGGGAACATTGGAACTGTTGATTCTTTGCGCGAGCGGCTCCAGACACTCGGGCGTGTAGGGTTCACCGAGGAAGCTAAACACGGATCGCAGGGCAGCTTCCGGTGTATCTATGAGATCGGAATGCCGTATTCGAAAGACGACGCTGGGCCCGTAGGCGCGTTCAGCCAAGAGACAGTTGCTCACCGTTCTCATCCAATAGCTGTATGCCTCCTGCGCATTGGCAGCCAACCTTTGTCCGCTGACGTGATGGAAGTGCAGCATTGATCGAACCACCGAAGTCACATCGCGGAAGATGTGGATGAATAGCGCCTCGGGAAAAAGGTTGCGTAAGCCGCAAATATGCAGGGAATACTCCGGCGTTCCGTCCACCCATCGCGTTTTCGCGTCATACTGCGGAACGAAACAATGGCTTGGAATCTTTGGGCCGGCAGCGCGCCTCCACCGTTTTCTATCAAGATCAAGACGGTGGCGCAGGATCAGGTCGTTAATGCTCTTGCCAAAGACGGCGGAGAATTCTGTTTTCGTCACATCCATCGAACCCAACAGGGAGTAGTCGCCGCGCGCGCTTCCGGTTTGATAGTAAATGGCAAGATCAATGGCCAAGTTTCCCATCCAGCCAGATTCCTCGAGTGGAATAATGTTCGGATGCTGACCCAGGCACCAAGTAAGAATGCTTGTTCCAGACCGTGGCGACCCAACTACAAACATCGGTTTGTTTATCTCCGACAATGCTGTATTCGGGACTTGCATCCATGGACCGGAATTGTCGTCTGATGTGCGGCCTTACGCTCTTTCGCCTCTATCGGTGGAAAGTTTGCGCAGGCGCAGCCAACTGTTGGTGTGGGCTTTTTGCGTTCCGGCCGACACAGCGCGCTTTAGTTCCGGCTGTCCAATGATCCCGTAGAAAGATGGGCGACGATAGACGGACGCCGCCTAATATTTGTGTCGGACTAAATCCTACGTGCGCCTTAATATAGCCGAATTACCGTCTCTATATGCATGAGTTCGTGTCGCGATAATATTTACATGATCACTTGTCCCGCGCGGACGGGCAGCACAATGCTGGTTCAGCTTTTGCGATCTCATCCGGACATCTGCTCACACGCCGAAGTTCTTTCCGGGAATAAGATTACGGGCATTACAGGTACCTACCGCCGTAAAAGCCTTGAACAGCCGGATTTCATCGACCGGCTCACTATCGAAAGGGACCGCGATCCGGTTAAGTTTCTCTATAAAATTGTGCTCGATCTCCAAGGAAAAAAAGTTGTTGGATTCAAACTCAAACACGACGAGTTGGTTCTGCCTGAATACAAGCGACTTCGGGACGAGATTGTGGGCGACCTCGATTTTCGAATCATTCATCTGCGGCGGCAAAATCTGCTCCGTCGTTATCTTTCATGGTACATCGCGAACAACGTCACCCATGTCACTCTGGCCGTTGAAGGCGACGCCATCCCAGAGATGCCGTCGGTAAAGCTCGATCCGGGTGCGTGCCAACATGACTTTGAGACAATACAACGACAAGCGGATGAGTTTAGGCAACTTTTCGCGCGCCATCCGAATTTCTCAATTGTGTACGAGGAAATAGTCAGGGGCGAATCGGGGAAGCTCGCTTCCCTTCTGGATTTTCTGGGTGTGTCGCAACGGAAACTAACGACGACCACAAAGAAACTCGGTGCCGATAGTCTCCGCAGCGCAATTATTAACTTCGATGAACTGCGTTCCTATTTCGCCGGCAGCCCCTTTGCAGAGTTTTTTGAAGAGCCATGAAACTAAGAAGCCAAATTACGAAGATTGGATTTGATTGCTCTGAAGTGGCTGGAAAATCTAACTGAGTATGAGTTTGTATCGCGATAATATTTACGTGATTACTTGTCCCGCCAGGACGGGCAGCACCATGTTGGTTCACCTCCTGCGGTCTCATCCGGAAATTTGCTCGCACGATGAAGTGTTTTCTTCGCCAGGTACGATTGGCGGGATGACAGGTACCTACCTAATCAAGTGCCGCGCAGAGCCGGATTTTGTCAACTACCTGTCTGCCGAAAAAGATCGTGATCCAATCAAATTCCTTTACAAGATCGTGCTTGATCTCCAAGGAAAAAAGGCTGTCGGCTTCAAGTTAAAACATGACGAACTAGTGCTACCTGGGTATAGGGGGTTACGAGAGGAGATCGTTAATGACCGAGACTTCCGGATTATCCACCTGAGGCGCGAGAACTTACTTCGCCGTTATCTTTCGCACTATGTCGCAAACCGTGTAACTGGCGTCACACTGGTCGTTCGTGGCCAGACCATACCCGAAATGCAGCCCGTGGTGCTCGATCCGCACGAGTGCCAGAAGGATTTCGCAACCGTTTTGGCCCGGGAGAAGGAATTTGCACAACTCTTTGCGGAGCATCCCAGTTTTTCGGTTTCATACGAGCAGATGATTGCGCCTGGTGCTGAGAAGATCCAATCTCTCCTGGATTTTATCGGAGTATCGCGGCGGGAACTGACTACCACCACGCGAAAGCTCGGTGGCAATGATTTGCGCCAGGTTATAGCTAATTTTGAAGAACTGCGAGATTACTTTGCGGACGGTCCGTTTTCTAAATTCTTTGAAAATGCCTGATCTCAACGAACCGGATTACGAAAGCCGTATTCGCGCCCAGATCGCACAATACGCCAAGCCTGAGGCTCTCCTCAAACTGCCGCCTATCTATCATTATTGGATAGCCAAACATATCCGGCCGAGGATGTGCAGCGTCTTTGGGGTCTCGAATGTTCTGCTCTTCTATGCAGGCTGTGCCGCGGAAGCGTTTCGTCAACCCGGCGCGAGCCGCCGGATCATCAGCCTCGGTGCAGGCGAGTGCGTGCATGAAATCTCGCTGATAAAGAAACTCTTGGAAATGGGAGAGACTGATTTCGTAATTGAAGGGCTGGAGTTATCCCCTCTGCGCTCCGAGCGGGCGCAAGCGAACGCCAGGAAGGAGGGAGTGCAGCAATTTTTAGAAATCAACGAGAGCGACCTGAACCGTTGGGTACCGTCCCGAAGATATTCCACGGTCATTGCTAAGGACACCCTGCATCACGTGGTTGAGCTGGAGCACCTTTTTGATTCCATTCATGAAGCTCTGGAAGACGAGGGCATTTTTGTCACGACCGACATGATCGGTCGGAATGGTCATATGCGATGGCCCGAGGCGTTGGAAATCATTCAGGAAATCTGGAAGTTTATTCCGGATCACTATAAAACCAATCACCAGCTCAAACGAGTGGAGCATGAATACGTAAACTGGGACTGTTCCAAAACAGGATTCGAAGGAATCCGCGCACAAGACATCCTTCCGTTACTTCTCGAGAGATTCTCTTTTAAGACTTTTCTTGGATTTGCAAATCTGCCCGACATCTTCATTGAGCGCGGGTTCGGGCACAATCTCAGCATAGACAATCCACGCGACATTGGATTCATAGATTTCCTTGAGCAATTGAATACCTTGCTCATTGATCTGGGTTACCTCAAGCCGACCATGATGTATGCCTCTATGACGCGACGTAGACCAAATGCCCCGCCTCCTCGATATTATCGGCACTGGACGCCCGAGTTTTGTGCCCGTATCGAGGATCCCCCACGAGATCTACAACGAGCCACGCGAGGCAAATCAGGCGATTACCCCGCGCGGTGAAGCGCTAAGTAAGGGGCATTCTTTCTCTAGCCTGGCGATTAAGTCTTGAGCCTCGCCGTATTTCATTCCAAGGCCGGCAAATACTGGACCTGCTAGTTAAATTCAGTTTCCAAGTGTTCCGCAACCTTGGACGACGCTTCTCGTTGTCCTGAACCGCCCTGAAGCGCATCACTGAGCTCCTTCCCTTGTTTTTACAAGTGCAGGATCAGTTTCAGGATTCGCCGGCCTTAAAATCGACCGGCACATTGGAACCACTGATACGGTGGGCTAGTGGCTCCAGACATTCCGCCGCGTACGGTTCGCCAAAAAAATCAAGCAGCGATAGGATGGCCGGCTCTGAGGGCGCGGCGGGTTTTGTTTTGTCCCCATAGCCATCTGTCGTTATGACAGCTGCGACAAAACAGCAGCACAACTGTCCGCGATTGCGAGCATTGCCATTGCTCCAGTCACCAGATACAGCGGAAGCGCCGAACCGTTCAATGTCTCAATTATCCGCCGGGCTTTTTGATACGCGTTATCCATGGTGGCCACATACTGGACCCTCTCTCTGAATGCAGCTTCCATTTCATCGGCCGCGACGCGCGAAAGCTCGGTTGGCTGGGGAGCTTGTTCCACTTCGGCACAAAGTTGCATCGCGTTGTCGACTAATGCTGGATTCGTAGCAGCGCCGTCGGCTTTAAAGTCGGCCGATACACCCGAGCTATTGATGCGTTGCTCGAGGGGCTCGAGACATTTGGCAATGTAGGGCTCCCCGAGGAACTCGAGCAACGAGCGCATCGCCGATTCCGGATTATCGACTAAATCCGCGTATCGGATGCGATAAACCACACTAGGCCCATAGGCCTGCTCAGCTTTGATGCACGCGCTGACAGTTCGAAACCAATAATGGTAAGCCTCTTGTTCATTAGGAACCAGCTGAGTCCCTGCTACGCGATGGAAATTCACCATCGAGCGCACGACGGTGCGGACGTCCCGGAAAATATGGACGAAGAGAGCGTCAGGAAATAACTTACGCAAACCGCAGATGTAAAAGGAATATTCTGGCGTTCCATCGACCCAACGTCCTTTGGGCCCCGCTGCTGTACTGGTGGCTTCGAGCCACCGTGCTTCAATTTTCAACGCCACACTCCTCTCTTCGCGTTTTCTTTCCAAATTCGTGCGATGGCGCAGGATCAAGTCATTAATGCTTCGACCGAACGCAGCGAACAACTCATCGTCCCGAATGTCCATCGCGGTAAAGATCGAGTAGTCACCGCGTGCCGCACCAATTTGGTAGGCAATGGCAACATTGACCGCAAAGTCGCCCATCCAGTTCGATTCTGGCACTGGGAACAAATTCGGGTGGTGACCCAGGCACCACGTTAGAATGCTGGTTCCCGACCGTGGCGATCCCACGACAAAAATCGGCTTGGTTATCTGATCCTGCATTTTATGTATAACTTTCCTGCTTGGCCAAGCCGGCGCAGTGTCCCGCTGTCGCACGCTAATACGGGGACGTTAAAGGCAGACGAAACCAATGATGCGCCGGAGCCGCTGAATTGATCCCTTCTTGGGCCACTCCTGCCGGCAAGCCTTTTCATTTTTTCAGACTTTTCCGCCTTCCCCTATGATATCAAGGATCACGATAATGGCCAGTGGGTTCCGCTTGGAAGAACTATTATCGCCGCAATCCAGATAATCAGTCTGCTTTTGCAAGCCGCCGGCGCATCCAAAAACTTCCTCCGCCCCACCAAGGTGAATTCACAAAGGCAGCTTTGAGTTCTTCCACGTAGCGGTGAGCCAAGTATGCATTGGCCATCAGCACTTCGAACTCGGAATTAAAGCTCAAAAACGCCTGGAGCAGATATTGTTCGGTCCAAAAGCGAAGCTCGTCCATCACCCAGTCGCGCCGGTAATCGAAAGGAAGAAAGATATCGTGGACGTGCACAATCACGCCTGGTTTGAGACGCGGCAATACTTCTAGGAACAAGTAATTGACATCGCCGCCAATTTTCACCGTATGAGAACTGTCGATGAACAAGATGTCGCCCGACTCGAGTTGCGAGAAAAATTCGAGGTCGATGTCTTCCACCTTTTTCTCTATCAAGGAATGCAGTCCAGGAAATCCGTGCCGGAGAAAATCAAGTGGAAACGGCTCAATACAGATCAACGCTGAGTCCTTATTCTTTGCGATGGCCTCGGCTGCGACGAGAGACGAAAACCCGCTGCCCACCTCGATGATCAACCGTGGTTGAAAGTGGCGGATGATACAATAAGCGACCAGCGCGTCGGTGCCGTCAAAGAGCCCGTTATTAAAATGAAAACGGCCCGGTTCACCGGTTGGCTCGATCGCCAACTGATCATATTCGTGGCGAAATTTTGGAAAGTGATTCCTGAGTAGATCGAGCTGGATTGCGTCGTTCATGTCAATGCCAAGCAATTCGCTAGGCCGGTCCCAGAGAGTTTCAGGCAAGGACCGCGTATCAGGAATCGGTTGGTAGAAATGCACCGGTGTTACATGAAAACCGCGTTGCTCCCAATACCGAAAAATCTCGCGAAACTTTGCGCTATGAAGGCAACGCGGCACGACTTTGGCGAGAAAGCGTGAGAGCAGGGTCACGCCGATGTTTCCGCGTGTCACCTCGAGCGCGACTTCACCCAGAAGCGGGTGCAACGAGTTGCTGTCACGACTGACCTTTACGGAATCAACTGGTGTGTCAGGCTGGCTGACCGGATAAAGCCGGAACGCATATTCTGTCGAGTTCGCAATCCAGGGAATTTCAACGTGCCCGGATTTTCCTCCCCGACTCACGAGTTTTTCTTCACGGGCGGAGGTTGCAACACGGATCTCAACGCCAGTCGGGTCGTTTGTTTCCCACGAAATCACGACGCGCGACCCTTCTTCAGGAGGCACGGGGTTTGGCGTGGCCACGATCTTGCCAGTGATCGTCTTTGGTTGAGGGGCCTTAATCACTCGTTTGAAAACCGAAAACCTCACACGTTTCACGCACTGATCCCAACGGCGGGGTCGCATTGTTTCGAGCTCTGAGCCAGCACTTCCGCGGGCTGGACGTGTTGATTATTGAACAAGCGCTCCAACCTCTCGCGGGCGACGTCAGCCGAGTATAGTGAGCGAGTTTTCTCGATCCCGTTTTGCGAGAGCCGGTTCCAAAGTTCAGGGGACTCGTAGAGCGTCACTAAGGCCCGGGCAAATTCTTCCGGTTCATCTGCGACAATAACATCTTCGCCGAAAGTAAGCTCCATGCCTTCCGCGGCCACGGAGGTTGCGACGACTGGCACACCCCACGCCATACTCTGATTGATTTTGCCCTTTACACCCGCACCAAATCGCAATGGCGCAACCGATAATCTAACGCTCTCAAAGAAGGGACGGACATCCCTTTGCAATCCCGTGATCACAATATTTTCGTCGGCTAAAGCAACCACTTCCGGTGGCGGCTTGTCGCCGATGACGTAGAACTTGGCGTCACGCAGGCGGTCCTTTACTGTGGGATAAATCTTCTTTAGGAAAAAAAGAACAGCGTCGGTGTTCGGTGTGTGCTGGAAGCCGCCGATGAAGAGAAAGTCCCGCCGCAGTTCAAACGGAGTGCTTGAGCCTGGAATGTCCACAATGTTCGAAACGAGTTGGATGGACTTTTCCGGCCACTTTTCCTGGAGGAGCTTCTGTTCAACGCTGCTCGTTACCCAGGTCTCATCAGCTTGGGCGATGAGATCGTATTCCACTTCTTCCTTCTGACGCGCCTTTTCTCGCGCCTCCGGGTCGGTTGTGAGTTGAGCCTCCCGCTGCTCGCGAAGAGAGTGTAAATCGACAGTATCAAAAATAATTCGGCTTTGCGGCGCATGGAGCCGCACATCCGCAATGTGTTTCCGGGCAAAATCACACCGGCTGAGGATGACAACGTCAAATTCCGAACCGTGCGAAATCAGATAGTCGCGGACTTTTCTTACATAGGGGCGGTGGACAACTTTGATTCCGCGCTTGCGTAACTTATCGCCGTAATGCGGGACATCACTGAGATTGTCTGGAACGAAAGTAATGCGATGTCCAAGCTGGTGGAGAAGCTTAAGGATTTGAAACATCCGCAGCGATCCCGAATCCTTGTCGGGAATAGGAACATGGTGGTCGATCACCAGAATATTTTTGCGGCCGGGCGGCGCCTGCGACAGGAATGCGACGTCGCCGTTGGCTGGTTTGGTTACCAGTTCAGCGCCCCATCTCTCCGCAAATGTCGAGCGATTAATAGCCTGATGTTTTTTTGTACCCGTTGAAAGATCGGTTCCGCCCGTCGCTCCCTCGTAGTGGATGACTTCGCTGAGCGGCTGATACAATACGTTGTACCCGGCCTGGCGAACTTTGAACGCCAGATCGGTGTCTTCGTAGTAGGCCGGTGCGTAGCGCGGATCGAATCCGCCGACGCTTTGAAACAGCGCCTTAGGAATCATCAGGGCCGCCGCCGAACAATAATCTACTTCGCGCAGATAATTGTATTCAGGCTTTCCTGGGTCATCGGAGTTGCCATGATTCCAGGCTGAAGCGTCGCGCCAGATAATCCCGCCGGCTTCCTGCAAACGGCCGTCTGGATAAACAAGTTTTGAGCCGACGATGCCCGCCTGCGGCTCTCTCACAAACGTATCCACCAGCACGCTTAGCCAGCCATCTGTAACAAGCGTGTCATTATTTAGGAAGACAAGATAGTTGCCGCGGGCCTTTTCGGCGCCGCGGTTACAGGAGGCGATAAAACCGGAATTCGTCTCGTTGCGCAGGTAAACAATCCCCGGCATCCGCGGAACAACTTCAGCCGTCGCGTCCGTTGAGCCATCGTCCACCACGATGACCTCAAAGCGCTCCGTTCCCTGATGTTTCTGGAGCGAAGCCAGGCACGCCTGGGTGAAGCGAAACTGATTGAACACCGGAATGATGATTGAAATTTCGACTTGGTCGTGAACCGGGAATTCAATCGGACGCGTTGGCACGGGAGGTTCCACAGGCGCGGCCCTTTCTGCAGAGGCTGAGACGGCGCCTGAAATCAGCGCTTGGATTTCATCATCAATTGCATCGACCTCGGGATGGGTCGTGCGCCATTTTTGGTAAGCCGAGACGACCTTTTCCAGATGCCCGTAGCCTAGCAAGCTCCGCGGCCGCGCGGGAGAAAGTTTTGCCTTTAGGGCGGCAACCGGATTTGCAATTTGCCAGCGCGCCGAAGAGCGAAGGCGACCTGCTGCGTCGTCAGCCTCGTCCAAGAGGCGGGCAAGCCTCTTGGTAGCCTGCAATTGTTTTCGCAGGCGGTCTCGCAGGTCTTCTCCCCGCGCTTCGCTCTCCGCAAGGCTAACGCTTCGGCCGTGAAGCAGCTGATTGATCTCCGCGATGCGATCCCTAAGTTGCTCGATTTTGCTGTTATAGTGGGCGCTGAGTTCCTCGACTTGCCTCTTGTGCCGGGCTTCCGCTTGCTCCAGGAGCTCGCGGTAAAGCTGCTCGATCTGCGCAATCCTTTCTGGAACGAAGGCATTTATCCGGGAGACAGCTCCGGAAAGCAAGTCGGTCTCGGCCGACTTCCCGGCTTGTTGAGCCTCGGCCGTCCTAGCTTTGTTACTTGCCCTTCGCGAGGCCTTGGCGATCAAAGCGCGATAAAGTTCGATTACTTCCGGAGCGACGCGGGCATCGATCAGGTGCTCAAGCGTGAAATGAGTGTGACGTCTTCGCTTTTTTACCAGCGCGGCTGCGCTGGCTACTTGCCCATCGGGTAAACCGATGAAATGCGCAATTCGCAGCAATTCCGTTTCCGCGTTTTCGAAAAACAAATCGTAATGAGTGACAAGCCGGTCCTGTTCGTTTGCCGTCTCGATCAGCCGCTGGTTATAGATTTCCCACAGCCGCAGGCCGAATGAATAGGACGTTCCGTTGCGCTCCCGCATCGAGTGCGCGGCTTCTAGCGGGTTGCGCACGATGATAAGCGTTTTCAGTCCGGGCAAAACGTCGTGCCAAAACGGCAGCGTCAAACTGTTGCGCGGATCTTTCCAGCCCCAGACGCCTACCGAATCAAATCCTTCGATCAGTAATCGGGCTTTCATGCGCAACGGACCGAGGCGCGGGTCACTGAAATTCTCGTCGGCCTTCGGCGGCAGATCCCAGGCACCGCCAAGTTCATTCAGCAATTCATCGTTTACCGCCACGAACCCTAGATGTTCCCAGAACCCCTCGGGATTATCTGCCTGCGCGGGCATCAATGCGCTTTCTGAACCAAGGTAGAGTCCGCAGGCGTGCAATAGCCTGGTGAGCATCGACGTTCCTGAGCGATGCGCGCCGGCGATGCAAACCGCCGTGTGGGTGTGAGCGCTATTTTTCACTCAAAACGCTTAAACAACGATGGGCCGCCCAGTGCGTCAAGCCGATTAGTCAGCACCACGCCATGAGCGAGCGGGACGATCGAAATGTTGCGCCTGCCGAGTCTGTCTTCGCGGATTGTAAAATCTTCGTCGCACAAATCCCAGCTACATCTACGTTTCCAACGATGCAGCGAAATGACGGCCGCGGGCCCGATGAGATCCGGCCGCTGAATTTCGAGTTGAACGTGGCGCCGCACGCCAGCGGCTCCGTGCTTGTCTCGATGGGTAATACGCGCGTGATCTGCGCCGTCACGATTGAAGAGGCAGTGCCGCGCTGGATGAAAGAGCAGGGAGTACCCGGTGGCTGGCTCACTGCCGAATATTCGATGCTCCCGTATTCAACTCAGCCGCGCAAAGCTCGCGACATTGCAAAAGGCCGCATCGACGGTCGTAGCGTGGAGATTCAACGTTTGATTGGCCGTTCGTTGCGAGCGGTGGTCGATCTCGAAAAGCTTGGACCGCGTACGATCTGGGCCGATTGCGACGTGTTGCAAGCCGATGGCGGGACACGCACCGCCGCAATTACCGGCGCCAGCCTGGCGCTGGCCATAGCCTGCCGAAAATTTGTGCGGGAAAAAAAGCTCGACGCGCCTCCGATGCAAAAATTGGTCGCCGCAGTGAGCGCCGGCATTCTAGATGGGCAGGCCATAGTGGATCTTAATTATCAAGAGGACAAACTCGTTACTGTTGATTTTAATCTGGTGGCTACCGAAGACGGCGAATTCGTTGAAGTACAGAGTTCCGGTGAAGAAGCGACGTTTGCCGGATCACAGCTGGATGAAATGCTTGCGCTCGGGCGCAAAGGTATCGGCGCGCTGATCGGCGCGCAGCGCGCTGTTCTTGCGCGAATCATGGTGACACCGCCGGAAAGTTGATCGCTGATTTCGGTGGCGTTTCCCAGAATGGAGTCGGCGGGCGCCCGAGCGACATAGGCGGGAATCCCGATAGGGTGAGCGAGCTGGCGCGAGCGAATCAAGCGCCCTACAATTATTGCTGCAAATGAAGAGGGCACTCATCACCGGCATCACCGGCCAGGACGGAAGCTATCTGGCTGATCTGCTGCTTGAGAAAGGCTACGAAGTCCACGGGATCATTCGCCGCGCCAGCACGTTCAACACCTCGCGCATCGATCATCTTTACGCTGATCCCCACGTCAACGGCGTGCGAATGTTTCTGCATTACGGAGACGTCAGCGATTCCGCGAATCTACTGAAGCTTCTTTACGACCTGAAGCCGGACGAAATCTATCAGCTGGCAGCGCAGAGCCATGTGCGCGTGAGCTTCGACATCCCTGAGTACACTGCGGACGTCACTGGCGTCGGCACGATCCGTGTTCTTGAAGCAATCCGCGAGGCCGGTTTGCGTTCCCGTTTTTTTCAGGCGTCGAGCAGCGAAATGTTTGGTAAGGCGCAGCAGACGCCGCAAACCGAGAAGACGCCCTTTTGGCCGCGCAGTCCCTACGGCGTGGCAAAGGTGTTTTCATATTGGGCGACTGTTAATTATCGGGAGAGCTACGGTCTTTGCGCCAGCAACGGGATCATGTTTAACCACGAAAGCCCGCGGCGCGGCGAAACGTTCGTCACCCGCAAAATCTCGCGCGCAGTCGCCGCGATTAAGCATGGGCTACAAAAAGAATTGTTCCTCGGCAACTTGGACGCAAAACGCGACTGGGGATATGCGCCCGAGTATGTGGAGGCCATGTGGCGAATTTTGCAGCGCGACGAAGGAGGCGACTTCGTGCTGGCTACCGGCGAAGCCCACAGCGTGCGTGAGTTTGTCGAAGCCGCCTTCGCTCACGCCGATCTTGATTGGAAGCAATTCGTAAAGCACGACCCGCGTTATGAGCGACCAGCCGAGGTGGACGTTCTGCTTGGTGACGCTTCTAAGGCGAAGAAAATTCTCGGTTGGGAACCGAAAGTCCGATTTCACGAACTCGTGTGCATCATGGTGGACGCGGACATGGATTCACTTTCGCGCAAGACGGCCAGAGAACATCTCGGCAAATTGCCGTAGGTAGGAACGGCGCGCTGTGCCGTCCGGCCATCGCAGCGCGATGTCCCTACCGGATCGCCAGGGTGCCCGGGGCGACAAAGCCCGGAATAGCCGAAGCCAGCGAGGTATCCACAATACTCACTGCAGCGCCGACTCCTACGACGTCGTATAATGTTATGATGTCACTGGAGCGCATCCGGATGCATCCATAGCTTGCAGGTGTTCCGATCAGCCGTTCCTCCGGCGTACCGTGAATGTAGATATCCCGCGTGAACGCGTTGGTGTTTTGCGCCTCGAGTCCGCGCAACCAGAGAATGCGCGTCACGATCGGATCCCGGCCAGGCGAATCAGGCAGGACGATTTCGCCAGTACGCCGCCGATCTTTGAATACGGCGCCCTGTGGCGCATTATCTCCAATTTTCTTCGCGATCTCCAATTGGCCCAGCGGTGTGTACCTGCTGCCTGGCCAATCGCCGAGACCGAACTTGGAGGTGGAAACTGGATAGATGGCCATCAGATTGCCGCGGTCGAGAACGGCTAACTTCTGCTCGCGTGTGCTAATCACGATTTGATGCCGCGTGTCGGGCGCTGCGCAGGATGCAAGCAACATTGTGAATAGCAGCAGGTAGGGACGGATCGCCGAGCCGTCCGTTTTGTTTCCCGTTATCGGCGCGCCCGGCGGTCGCGTCCTACCATGGTGAATTTTCATGCGCGATTGAATTGAAAAAACTTCTCCGCGGTTTCGCTTGTCGCCTCGGCAATTTCTTCCAACGGGACCTGCCGTGCTGCCGCGATTGTTTCCGCTACGATGCGCGTATGCGCCGGTTCGCAGCGCTTTCCACGGAAAGGAACGGGCGCCAGATACGGGCAATCGGTTTCCACCATGAATTTCCACAGCGGGATTTGTGCCGCGACTTCTCGCACGGCTGCGCCGTTTTTGAAAGTGACAATTCCAGTGAACGAAACGAAGTGGTCAAGATCGAGAACTTCACTCGCCTGATCGAGCGAGCCGCCAAAACAATGAAAAACGCCGCGCAGTTTGCCCGTGTATGGCTGCAGGATTTTGAGCGTGTCCTCCCACGCGTCGCGTTGATGGATCACTGCGTTGAGCCCCAGCTCCACCGCGAGGTCGAGTTGCTGTTCAAATAAACTCACTTGTTTAGATTTGTAAGCGCCGTCGCGAATCTGTGCTTCGATTTCTTCATCGGTCTCAGTGCGCAGTGCAGTCATTACCTGGACCTGCTTTTCTTTCGCCACTTCTTCGCTTGGCAGACGATGATAATCGAGGCCCGTCTCGCCTATCGCCACAACGCGCGGGTGCTTTGCTAGTTCACGCAACGGCGTAAAAATATCTTCTTCCGCCTCTTGCACGTACGTGGGATGAACGCCGACAGTCGCGTAAACAGCCGGATATCTTTCCGCCAGATCGATCGCGCGCCGGCTACCCTCGATTGAGGTGCCGATGGTAATGACGCGGGTTACGCCCGCCTCGGTCGCGCGACGCAGCACGTCGTCGAGATCTTGGGCAAAATCAGGATAATCCAGATGCGCGTGGGTTTCGACTAGCATGGGTTGATTGTAGAGCGATTGCGCCAAACGCCAACTTCCGGACTGGCGTCCGCCGCGGCGGACGCCCTAGGGCTCACCATTCGAGTATCGTGCTCGCCCAGGTGAGCCCGCCCCCGAAAACAACCATTAGAACATAGTCGCCGCGCTTGATCCGACCGCTGCGATTGGCTTCGTCGAGTGCGATGGCAACGGCCGCAGCGGACGTATTGCCGTAGCGATCCAGATTCACAAACATCTTGTCGCGCGAAATGCCGAGCCGATCCGCGATAGCCTCAATGATGCGGACATTCGCCTGATGCGGAATAACGCAAGCAATGTCCTCGATGGAGAGTCCGGCTTGGTCGAGGACTTTCCTGGCGGCGTTCAACATTGCGGTGACAGCCTGTTTGTAAACTTCCTTGCCGCTCATGTGGATCGTTGCCAAATGCATATCGACATTTTCCCTCGTGATCGGGCAGCGCGAACCGCCGCCAGGCATGAACAAAATATCGCTGTACTGGCCGTCGCTGCCGATGTGAGTGCTGATGACACCGTGCGCGCTGCCCCGATGGCGCAAAACGGCAGCGCCAGCACCATCTCCAAAAAGGACGCAGGAGTTGCGATCGGTCCAGTTCGTGATCGATGTCAATTTCTCGGCTCCGATCACAAGAACAGTGTCGTGGGTATGTGAGGTAATGAATTGTTGCGCAATCTCCAAGCCAAAGAGAAAGCCCGCGCAGGCTGCGGCAATATCGAGGCAAGCGGCGTTGGTGGCCCCAATCTTCTTCTGAACGAAGCAGGCCGTGGCCGGGAATAGCATGTCGGGAGTGGCCGTTGCCACGATAATGAGATCGATCTCTTTCGGTGAAATCTTCGCCTGCTCGATCGCCTTGAGCGCTGCCTTGGTCGCCATATCGCTCGTGTTTTCATCCTTTGCGGCAATACGGCGCTCCTTGATGCCGGTGCGCGTGATGATCCAATCGTCGCTGGTATCAACCATGCGTGAGAGGTCCGCATTGGTCAGAATCTTTTCGGGCACATAACTCCCTGTGCCGATGATTGAGACCGTGCGCAGCGCTTTAGTGGAGCGCGCGCTCGAGCGGGGCTGTCGTTTCATGGTAACGGCGAATCTCCTCGACGATATGCGGGTTCACCTGCTGTTCAATGGACTCGGCCGCCACTCGTAGCGCATTTTTGATCGCCAACGGCGTGCTCGCCCCGTGCGCGATGATGCAAATCCCGTTCACGCCGAGAAGCGGACTGCCGCCGTACTCTTCATAATTCGTCTTGTCCTTAATCGTTCCAATGGCATTCTTCGCGAGGAATGCGCCGACTTTTCGCATCGTCGTTCGCATGAGCTCGTGCTTGAGCCACTGAAACATCGCCACCGCAATCGATTCGCACGTTTTCAAGATCACATTGCCAACGAATCCGTCGCAGACGACGACTTCAACCGGATCTTCAAAGAGATGACGGCCTTCTATGTTGCCAACGAAGTTAAGCGAACTTGGTCTCAGCATCTTGAATACTTCCTTGGTCAATTCGGTGCCTTTAACATCCTCGTCGCCGAGCGAAACCAAGCCAACGGTCGGATTCTTGTAATGCAGGACATGCCGTGAATAAACCGAGCCCATGAACGCATATTGAAGAAGATGCTCTGGGCGCGCATCGATGTTCGCGCCCGCGTCGATCAAAACGAAGACATTCGTTTCGGTCGGAAGCACGGCCGCAATACCCGGTCGATCGATTCCTGGCAATGTACGGAGCTTAATCGTGCTCGCAGTGACGGCTGCACCTGTGTGCCCGGCGCTTACGACTGCATCTGCGTCGCCATGCTTCACCAGATCGACAGCGCGGCTGATTGACGAATCTTTCTTTCGGCGCACTGCCGTCCAGGCGCGATCGCTCATGTCAACCACCTGAGTGGAATGCACAATTTCGATGCGTGAATCGTTGCACTGATGTTTGCGCAACTCGTTTTCGATCTTGGTGGAGTCTCCGACCAGGTAAAGCTTGTTGATCTGCTGGTAATCGCGCAGCGCCATCACGGCGCCGGCAACGAGGTTAGGCGGACCAAAATCACCGCCCATCGCGTCGAGGGCGATCTTCATTAGTGCGAAACTTTGCGAACTTTATTCGCCGAATGCAAAGTGAAAATTGTAGCCGCTTTGCTCTGCGACGCATGATACCGACTATCCAACATTCGGTGTCGCCAGCAGGCTGGCGGCCACAGCTATTTGCTTTCGAGCGTCAACACCTGTCGCCCTCGGTAATAGCCGCACGATGGGCAGGCGATGTGCGACGGGACGCTGCTTCCGCACTGGGGACATTTGTTGAGTTGCGAGCCACGCCAGCGGTTCGCAGCTTTGCGCATGCGCAACCGCATTTTGGATGTTTTGCGTTTTGGGACTCCCATGGCAGGCGACGACTAAAGCATGATCCTTGTGAAAAACAACCAGCCGCCTGCGAAAAGTCAAAAGGGTTACAACGTTACAATGTTAATACCGGACGCCGTTGTACCTCTTGTAACGTTTAACTCTTTTAACGTTGTAACTTCAGTTTATCCAGTGCGCTCCAATCCGACTTGCGATTTGCATCCTGCTCCGCAGTTTTGACCTGTTTCGCCTTGCAAACCCGACGGCCGTCCCTGTCGCAATGCGGATGCGCTGGCAGGTTTAGTAAAATTTCCTCGCGAATAGAGGGGGTAAGATCGACAGTCTCCGGCCCGTGCAGCTCCATGTGCACGGCGAATGCAGGCACTCGAATCTCGTGCACGAATTTTTCCAGACACGACACGCAACGCAGCTCAACTAGCTGTGACAGCGAGCCATTCGCCCACAGGGCGCCTCCCGCAACGCCAAGATCGATATCGTAATGCAGTCGGCCAGCGCAACGAATTCCCTCTGATTCCAGTTCCTGGATTGGGCAATCCTCTTCCCCTTCCAGATGCAGACCTTGGGCTGGAATTTGTTTTAGGTGCACTTTCATGAGCCAAACCCGTCGGGGTTGATCAACTGAATTTCCTGCTCAGCGCCTTAGCCACACACGCTGGAACGAAACTCGAGACATCGCCGCCGAGACGCGCGATTTCTTTTACAATTCGAGAGCTCAGATAAGTGTATTCCTCCTTCGGCATTAAAAAAATCGTTTCTACCGCGGCATCCAGTTTTCGATTCATCAGCGCCATTTGAAATTCGAACTCAAAATCGGAGACCGCGCGTAAACCGCGGATCACTGCTCCGGCTTGTTCCGCCCTGGCGAATTCGACGAGCAACCCTTCGAACTCAGCGATTCGCACGTTGTCGATTCTACCGGCGGTCTCTTGCAGCAAATCGAGGCGTTCCTTTAACGGGAAAAGCGGTTGTTTCTCGTCATTGTGCGCGACAGCGACAACGACTTCATCGAACAGTTTTCGCGCACGCTCAATCACATCCAGGTGACCGTTGGTCACCGGATCGAAGCTGCCGGGATAAATCGCGCGTCGCATCTGCGAAAATTCGCAGAGGAACTTAGAAATGAAAAGCAGATTGGTAAGGCGCGGCCGCCGAGGGCGCCATCTCTGTGTTGCCGAATTCCCCTGGAGCGCGACAGTTCAATGCATTCCATGGCTGATCCATCGCCATACAAAAGCATTGCCGTGGCGACGACATTTTCGCCGCGCTTCAGAGAGGTTCTAGCCGAAGCGAAGCGAATCCGGGAACGTTTTCCGGCCGATCTTCATCTGATCTATGTGGGCGAGCGAAATAAAGAAACAGCAGAGAAGTTCAGCGACGCCCTCGCGGCGCTGCATCTTCCGGCCAATTCAGCGATTCATTATGAGCAAGGAGACCCGGCCGAAGCTATTTTGCGCGCGCTCGCTCGTGAGAAGATCGACGTGATTGTGGCCGGCGCACTGGAAAAGGAGGTCGTGTTGCATCCATTTCTTGGTAATGTCGCCCGCCGCCTCGTGCGAGAAGCGCCCTGTTCGGTTGTGCTCTTCACGAGGCCTGCGGCGAACCCCAAACCGTTGCGTCGGATCGTTTTCGTTGCCGATTATTCCAGTCACGGGCTAAAGGCTTTGAAAATAACGCTGCCGCTGGCCGCGTCCGAACCGTGCGACCGGCTTTACGTTATTCGCATTATTACCACGTTTGATCAGGCCCGCGCGTCGATGGGCGCGGGTGGCAGTAAAGGCAAAGATTCCAACGCACACGACGCCGAGGAAGAGGCGCTGGAACAATTCGTTCTGTCGGCCGGCGCAACGGATGTACCGATTGAGGTCCGCTGTGTCCGCGGCAATACCGGATTGGCTGCGTCGGACTTCGTTCAATCGGTCAAGGCGGATTTGCTGGTAGTGCCGCTGCAGAAAAATGGCGAAGCAAGTCAGCCGCTTCCCAGTAACATTGCTTGGATCACCGATGTTATTCCGTGCAATCTCTGGGTGATTCGGTGAACTAAATCGCCGACCTTGCGCATGATTTGTAGAAGCGGTTGTGTTAACCACCACCTCATCAGAATCGGCGGTTGACACAACCGCCGCTACAACACGCATGGAACATGAATTTCAACCGTACGGCCTCCCGCATCTCACGGTCATCTTTCTCACGATCGTGCTGCCGTTTGCGCTTGCCGCTATCGTGTGGCGCGCAAAATCATCGCGGGTTGAACGCGCGATTATCGCTGTTCTCTCGGCAGTGCTCGTGTTCGATTATGTCGCTTATTTAGTTTTTATCCGCAGTCACGGCGTTGTGGATTGGCGACAAATGTTGCCGATGCAAATGTGCGACTGGGGCATGGTCGTTATGATCGTGGCGATGTGGACGGGCAGCCAGCGGTGGTTCGAAGTGGCATACTTCTGGGGAATTGGCGGCACGTTGCAGGCCGTTCTCACGCCAAACCTGCACTTTGGCTTTCCAGACTGGCGTTTCATCAGTTTTTTCACCTCGCATTGCGGCATTATCGTCGGCGTGGTTTTCCTGATGTTGACCCGGCGATACCGGCCGTATCCGATGTCAATTGTGCGGGTCTGGCTGTGGTCGGAGTTTTATTTTGTGGTCACGTTCATCGCCGACGAACTGACTGGCTTTAACTACGGCTTTTTGCTGCATAAACCCGAAGCGTTTTCCATTTTGAGTTTTCTCTCTGACTCACGACCGTTGTACCTCCTGCAAATGCACGGAGTCGCACTGCTCTTTTTTCTCGGGTTGTATGCGCCATTTGCCATCGTCGATCTCGTGCGAGGCGGCCAATCGAGTGGCGGTTCAGGTGAACCGCCGCTACCTCGGTTGCTGGGAGTGCTGGGGTAGGGGCGATTGACCTCAATCGCCCGCTTCGCGAGAGTGAGCGCGGTCAATGAAAGTCAAGCCTCTCAAAATCGGCAACGTCATGATCGGCGGCAAACGTCCGGCGTTCATTCTCGGGCCGTGCGTGATTGAGTCGGAGAAGTTTGTCTGGCGCATGGCGAAGAAGATCGCTGAAATCTGCTCTGCCGCAGATGTTGATTTCATTTTCAAGGCTTCCTACGACAAGGCAAATCGGACTTCGGTGCGATCGTTTCGCGGCATCGGCGTACGCGAAGGCTGCGAGATTCTTTCGGCCATCGGGCGTGACTTGAAGATACCAGTGACAACCGATGTTCATTCCCCGAACGAAGCGGAGATCGCCAGCGAGAAGATCGACATGTTGCAAATCCCGGCGTTTCTCTGCCGGCAAACGGATCTGCTACGCGCTGCCGCGGAAACGGGTCGCGCAATCAATGTGAAGAAAGGTCAGTTCCTCGCGCCGTGGGACGTAACAAACATTGCCGAAAAACTGATCGCCTTTGGCAACTCACAATTCTGTTTCACCGAGCGCGGCACGACGTTTGGCTATAACAACCTCGTGGCCGACATGCGCTCGCTCTATTGGATGCGCAAAGCCGGATATCGCGTGATCTTTGACGCGACGCATTCTGTGCAGCGGCCAGGCGGGGCAGGGGACTCGACGGCGGGCGACGGCGTCCTGGCACCAGCGCTGGCCAGGGCCGCGATTGCCACAGGCTGCGACGGAATCTTTATGGAGGTGCACGAAAATCCGGCGCGCGCGTTGTCGGATGGGCCGAATCAGATTCCGCTAAAGGATTTGCCGAAGCACCTGCGCATGTTAAAGGCTATTCATGCTGCCGTCTCGGGTAGGGGCGATTGACCTCAATCGCCCAGGCACCAAAGGTATCACGTTTGGGGAGCGGGCGGTTGGGGTCAACCGCCCCTACGGGCGTCGGGTATTACTGGTTTGGTTCTTATCAGTGGCGTTGTCCTTTTTGATATCGGCGCCTCATGTGCCTGGTCAGTCAAAAGGCCATAAGAAAAGGGCTCGCGCGACAGCGACGCCGACTGCGTCTCCGGGCGAACAAAGCTTAACGAACATTCCCCTGCCGATCGGCCATGAAGCCAAGGGCCTTGTGTTGCCAGATTTCGATGGCGAAGGCCATCTACGGGGAAGATTTGAAGCGGGGACGGCGCACCGGATCGATCAGGAACACATCGGATTTCAACGCCTCAAAATCACGACCTACGGCCCGGAGAATCAGCCCGATCTGCAAATCGACATGCACACGTCGGTGCTTGATCTAAAAACCCGGGTCCTCAGTTCGCAGGAACGCACGACGATCCAGCGCGCGGATTTCAACATTGCTGGCGATTCAGTGTATTTCGATACCAACACGAAGACCGGGCGATTGATCGGAAACGTGAAAATGGTGATCACTGATCAATCGCATCTGACTGCCAAACCAAACAGCAGCGAATGAAAAAACTGGCGGTGTTGATCCTGTTTATCGCCTGCGCGACGGGGCCGCTCTTGCAGGGGCAGATTGCCGCGGAGCCCACGAAAGCTTCCCGGGTTGCGCCAGAGAAGAAAGCAAAGAAAACGGCGACCGACAAAAAAACTGAATCGCCGGCCACAAAATTATTTGGCCAGGATAGGTCGCAGTCGAACGCGCCGACCACAACGGAAATCTACGCGGATGAGGCGTTCTTTGATTCAACCAAGAACAAGGGCATCTTTAGCGGCCGGGTGAAGGTAACCGATCCGCGTTTCAATCTTCAATCTGACAAATTGACAGTGTTTATTACAAAGGGACAAAATCAGGGCCTAGAGAGAGCCATCGCCGAAGGAAACGTCGGGCTGGTGCGCGACCGGCCTGATCCGAATGGCGGACCGCCGACGCGCGCCGTCGGCCGAGCAGACAAAGCAACTTATACCGCTGCAACCGGAGATGTTGAATTAAGAGGAACGCCGCGTGTGCAGGAGGGATTGAACATGCACGTGGCGACCAGCCCTGATACAGTTATGATCATTAACCAGAACAGCCAACTGACGACACACGGCCCAAGTCGCACGGAGATTCGTCAGCAGCCAAACGAGGAAAAGAAGGGCGAAGCCAGTCCCTCTCAGACCTCGCCGGCCCAGACCCCGCCTGCTCCGGCTCTCCCAAAGCCATGATCAGCCAAACTGCGCCGGTTTCGACTGCCAAGATTCCTTCGCCGGTCACGACGAAAGCGGAAACTGTCCTGAATACTGAGCAGCTGGTTAAGATCTACGGCGGCCGGGCAGTGGTGGACGGGATCGACATGCACGTCCGGGCTGGCGAGATCGTGGGATTGCTTGGGCCAAACGGCGCGGGTAAAACAACGAGTTTTTACATGATCGTGGGTCTGGTCAGGCCAAACAGCGGTCGCGTCATTTTTTGCAACACCGATGTCACGGACTATCCGATGTACAAGCGAGCCCGGCTCGGAATGGGTTATCTGCCGCAGGAGGAATCGATCTTTCGGAAGATGACTGTGGAACAAAACATCCTTGCGATTTTGGAAACGCTCCCGTTGAGCAAGGCCGAGCGGCGGAATCGGTGCGATCAACTGTTGCACCAGTTTGGCATTGAGCGGATCGCGAAAAATATTGCGCTCACATTGAGCGGCGGCGAGAAACGACGTTTAACCATCGCGCGTTCGCTGGTCACACACCCGAAGTTGCTGATGCTCGACGAGCCTTTCAGCGGCGTCGATCCCATTGCGGTATATGACGTGCAACAAATTATCGTAAACCTGCGCAAGTCAGGACTCGCCATCATGATCACTGACCACAATGTGCGTGAGACTCTCTCAATCGTGGACCGCGCCTATCTGATTTACGACGGCCGGGTGGAGAGTGAAGGAACAAAAGATTTCCTGATCAACGATCCCATCAGCCGCCAGCTGTATCTCGGCGAACGCTTCAAAATGTGACGTGCCCAGGCGCACGTCATCACGAGTGAAGTGAAGTAGCTCGCATAAGGCTCGAGCGTCACGCTATCGCTCTCGCGCGTATCATCCGACAATCGCAACTTGTAGGGCGGAACAGAAAGGGCACTTGCCAGCGGTTGCCGTCTGCGGAAAGTTTTGACGCTTCCGCATAAAGCTCGGGTGGTGGAATGGCAGACACGTACGTTTGAGGGGCGTATGCCGAAAGGCATGCGGGTTCAAGTCCCGCCCCGAGCAGATTCATTCGCGATGATCTACCGGTTCGCAGGCTCCGCGAAGGTCAAATTTTAGTGCGCTGGCGTGCGGTGGATGAGCCAATTCGGGATGCCGCGTGTTCTGCGAACCTTCCTTGTGATCGAGTCGGGGACACCGTATTCCGCCACTCCCTTGCGGATGGTGCAGAAGCCGTGTTCATCTTCGTAGCCTTCCGGGGCTTTGCACAGTTGTCGGATAATCAGCGCAAGAGAACCCAGTCCCGCAACGAAAAGACCGACAGCGACTACCATAACCGATCTTTAAGCATCATCTGCGCCATTGTCAGTCGTTTCGAGCTCTTTCGTACCAACAACACGCTTTCGCGCTTTTCACTCCGGGAACTTACTAGGGAAATGTCGGTGCAAACCGAGCGCGCGCAGCCGCTGAATTTTTTCCGCAGACTCTGGTCCGCCCGGTTTCTATCGGCATAATCTGTCAGATTTTGGACAGTTTTGTCAGACCCCGAACACTTGCTGAGGACAACGTGTTCCACCCGGCAATTAGAACTTTTCGTGCTGTTCCTCTTCCGATAGTCTTCGTTGCAATATGGAATCACTTTATCTGGTGGGCATCGCGGTGCTGGCGCTGTTCGCGTTCGTGCTGGCGGTTGTTCTGTTCAACTTTTTCGGTCTGTGGGTCCGCGCATGGATTGCGGGTGCGCCGGTCCAAATGAGCAAAATGGTCGGGATGCGACTCCGCAAGGTCCCGGTCGGATTGATCGTGGACAATCGAATCACAGCCGTGAAGGCCGGCCTACAGGTTTCAAGCGACGCGCTGGAGGGCCATTATCTGGCTGGCGGCGACGTGAGCCATGTTGTCCTCGCCTTGATTGCCGCTGCGAAGGCAGGGATCTTGCTTGATTTCAACCACGCGTGCGCTATTGACCTGGCCACCAAAGGCACTGGCAAGACAGTCTTGGAAGCGGTGCGGACGAGCATCAATCCGAAGGTCATTGATGCGCCCAACCCGACAATGGGACGCACAACCATCGACGGCGTCGCACAGGACGGAATCGGCGTGAAAGTAAAAGCTCGTGTGACTGTGCGTTCGCATCTCGATCGGTTCGTAGGCGGCGCGACGGAAGAGACGATCATCGCACGCGTCGGCGAAGGCATCGTCAGTGCGATTGGCTCGGCGCATTCCTACAAGGAAGTGCTGGAAAACCCCGATCGCATTTCCAAGACAGTTCTGGCTAAAGGCCTCGACAGCAATACGGCGTTTGAAATTCTTTCAATCGACATCGCCGATGTGGATGTCGGCGACAATATCGGCGCGAAATTGCAGACCGAACAAGCCGAGGCGGACAAACGCGTCGCGCAAGCGAAAGCCGAGGTGCGCCGCGCAGCAGCTGTCGCTGTGGAGCAAGAGATTCGCGCGGGAAACCTCGGTATTATGGACTATGTCCGGATGAAAAATGTCCAGGCCGACACCTCGATGCGCGAATCAATCGCAGGCGGAGACAAACCGCGGACGGAGGGAACGTGATGATTTCTTGAGGCGTGAAATCGTAAGATGATTGCCGCTCATTTCGACAATCTCATTTTCCTTTTACTTCTCGCCGTTGCGTTGTTGTTCCAGTTGCTGGCGAGGGCGGTGGGAAAGAAAAACACGGACGAGGTAGAGCCCACATCAAAACCTGCACCCAGAATGCCGAAGCCAATTCCGCGCGCACCGGCAGAATCGGATGAAGAACGCATCCGCAAATTCTTGGAAGCGCTTGGCCAACCGGCTGCATCAAGACCGCCTCCGCCTGTAGTGCCTCGCACACACATCCCACCCAGACCGGTGGCGCCGGTGCAGCCACCTCTCCCGCAAGCGTGGAAAATAATCCGAGAAGGACGACGCAAACCCGACGTCATTCGAAGAGAGACTCCTCCGCCTGAAAGTGCGAAACGCGCGGAGAAAATATTCCCGCCGGCGATAACGGGTGCGCCTGCGTTCGAAGTTCACGAAGGACCGTTACCGATCGAACCGCCGCCGATTATCAAAGCGCCGGTAGAAGCTTATGCAGCCCCGAAAGCTTTCGGGGTTGCCAAAGGCGTAGAGTTGAAAACAGACATCGTGACTTTGCTCGCATCGAAATCCGGTTTGCGCGATGCAATCATTCTACGCGAAATTTTCGGGCCGCCCCGAAGTATGCAAGGGCTCGATCTGCAGTAGCGTCCGCTGTCCTCCCGAAGCCCGGATGCGCTGAGGACAGGGCACTCTAAATCCACGGCTATGCTAGGGGGTTAGTCCCGCCGATAGGGTTTCGTTGCCAAATTACGCAGTTTCCTTACTCGGGTTATGCTCCTAGGTAAATTTCCTTCAGGAATTGTCTTGACGCGCCGCATAAGTTTTTATTAGACGGAGGTGGGGGGCGGAGTGCAGGTAAGCACCCCAAGGCTATTCGAGGTGTAAAACCGGACGCATCACTCCGCCACCCCGTCTCATTTTTCGGATCGAGCTTTGCTGGCAATCGCGGCCTCTTGATTAGCGGTCAAATTAGTACACTACCTAAATTCAACAGGCCTTGCCGCTTCACGCGCTAGAATCGCCGATGATTGGCCGGATGGACCATTCGTGTACGCATTTTCGAGGGTCGAGGCGACCATAACAGCTTTTGAATCCGAAGTGAATTTTTGATCGTTTCTCGGTTTCTCCCGGACCGAAGTGAAAAACCGTGAACATCTACGTGTACATGCAGGGCCAACGACGCGGGCCTTACGAAAAGGCGCAGCTCGAAGAAATGTGGAAGGTCGGCCAAATTCCCACGGACACATTGTACTGGCACGAGGGTATGGCCCAGTGGGCTGTGATCTCCGATCTGTTCGCAAACACCAAGATGGCGCCTCCTTTGCCTATGGACGTGGGCAACGCCGACTCGATGACGTTTCCCGCCGCATCGTGAATGCGGATCACCGCATGTGAGTAGGACAAGAAAATTGTTTCTGCTTCGAAATCGGCGGGCATGCCGTTCGGCTACGTTAAGTCAGGGTCAGCTCGCGGCCAGCGCAGCATCTACATCTGGGAAAATCTGAAATATTTGATCAAGCCGCGAACTTTCGAAAATCGAGCGCATGGTTTCGCGAAGACCAGTCAGGAAAAACTTGCCACCATAGGCTTCAACCTTTTGCATGGCTAGAATAAGCGCTGCCAAGCCTGAGCTATCGATGTAAGTCGCGCGGGAAAGATCTATCACTATCCGTTCCGGTTTTTTCTCGGTCATTGCGTTAAGTGACTCTGTGACAGCAGGCGAAACGTGCAGATCGATTTCGCCTTTAAGCGGCAGGACATTCGGACGGTGTTGACGCGGCACCGGAGTGGCTGGGAAAGCGCTTTGTTTCATTTAGTTTCTTCAATCGTGCATGCATCACCATCCGGGGGTATCGCTGCGCTCAAAAATCCATTGTTTGCGAGGAATAATTCGCCGTTGCCGTTGTTGCCGATGTTTGATAACCCGGCCCGCTGCGCAGAATCGCTCTAAAATGCGAATTGAGTGGCGGGCGACTCGACAGCTGCCCGTACGTCATCGGTGATTCTAAGCGCGATTATCGCGTGACAGGTCAACGCGACAGATGCAGTCACCAGCGATGAAAACCAAAGGTCTGTCCGTCAGGGATCTTCCACAGCCAGTAACGCAGTGTCCCTAATGCAGACGCTACTTTGCCCATCCGGCGCGTGGCGGAAGATGTCCGCACCGCGACTGCCGCTACAAACTAGGTGACCTCGATTTGAAAGAACAGCGCAAATCGCCAGCAGATGTTGCGCTCGATCAGATTGTCGATCGGTTGCATGAGTTAGGGCGGACGGATGACGAAATTCGCCAAATTGTCGGCCCATAACAGGTGTCATGCACAGCTACGAAATCCGACCTCGCAAAGATCATCGCTGCGTCGATCTGATTTCCGATGCGCTGCCATTTGGTCGGCTTTGGTACGGTGAGCCGAATGCGATCAGCAACGCAATTGGCTACGTTAAGCATCGCAGCCGATCACATGATGCTGTGATTCGCGTTTGCGATGACGCTGGCAACGTGATTGAAACGCACGAGCACAGGGGCGAGTTCAAAGATTGCGATGGAATTCGCACCTGCCAGTCAAACCTTTGCGCTTGGACAAAAGATTGAGTTTTCGATTTCCGACTACGTCAATATTGCCAGCACCTTCATGCTCTTCGCGCAGCAGCTTGAAGGCAGTGTCCTAAAAAAACTTCGCGACGCACCGAAGCACACGCTCTAGCTCGATAAAGGCAGTCAGTTTTTCATCCGCACGCACAACGAAACGCTGACCGTCGTCGATGCGCGTCTGCAATCCAGATCGTTTGCCCGCTGAAATCAATCGCTGAAACGCAGCCTAAGCTCCAACCGGCTTTGCTCAGATTGTCAGCGATGATCTCGCAATATTTCACTCATCAGATCGCGGCCAACGCAGCGTCTACATCTGGGAAAATCTGAAATATTCGATTAAGCCGCGAAGTCTCGAAAATCGAGCTCATAGTTTCGTCCAGACCAGCCAGGAAAAACTTGCCACCAAAGGCTTGAACCTTTTGCATGGCTAGAATCAGCGCTGCCAACCCCGCACTATCTATGTAAGTCGCGCGGGAAAGATCTATCACTATCCGTTCCGGTTTTTCCTCGGTGATTGCGTTAAGTGACTCTGTGACAGCAGGCGAAACGTGCAGATCGATTTCGCGTTTAAGCGGCAAGACATTCGGACGGTGTTGACTAGTTATCGCAGCGACGCAGACCGCCGCCGCTCTGGGGGGTGGTTTCATTTCACCTAGTTCTACGGGGACTGCGGCACGAAGTTTCCCGAAAACGGCGATTTAGGCTGCTCTAAGTAGCGTTTACATGACGCTGGGAACGCGACCAAAACGCACGAGCACGCGGGCGATTTCAAAGAGTGGTCAGCGGTTTGTTCGCATCACGTCACGCACGCGAACAAACAGCTTTTTGGCTTGCTCTCGCCGGGACTCATCGCTAAAACGTTGCTACGAAATAATTGGGGAGGCCATTTGAGCATGAAGACACAAATCCCAAACATCAATGTAGTTCGATCCGCTTGGCGCCGAGTCAAAAAGGACATAAAGGACGCCATAATTCGTGACCTGAAGCCAGTAAAAGACGTCAAAGGTGGCGGCGGTGTTACGGGCGAATCCAAACCCACCACAGGCAGCACTGGCACCACAGACAGCCACTAGGCGCAGCCCCAACTCCAACCGGCTTTGCTGAGATTGTCAGCGATAATCTCCCAGTACTTCATTTAGACTTTGCTTGCATCGTTGGTTGTCATTGAAGACGACGACGGACGATAGCAAACACCACGCCGGCAATGATGATTGTCCCGGCAACGAAGAACATGACAACGGCAGTCGGATTTGCCATCACCGCTGCCCAGCCCTCTAACTTGATCGGCTCGCGCTGGCGCTGTGCTGCGGCGGTCTTCGCAGGACTGGGATGAAACCGTTCCTGAACGTCATTAGGGAGTTCAATGAAATAGACCTTAGAAATTCCCGTTTTGGTTTTAAGCACAATCCCATTCGATTCGACACGGATGATCGTGGCGTCCTTGTATAACTTACCCCTAACGGTTTTGAAGTCCTCAGCCAGCGCGAGTGTCGCTGACAGAAGTGCCAAAAGTGCGAGCGTAGTCGCATACTCCTTCACGCTAGGCGCATTCTGCCTTTTTTGCTCTCCACACGGCAATGACAAAATGATGCATGAACTGTCGCAAATGACGTTTTTGAATAAGCTCACGCGCCATGAGGTGCGGGCTCGCTCATTTCAAGCTGTGCGCTCACTTTCTGTAAGCCAGCAGTAAGCGCTTCAATTTGCCTTTGCTGTTCCGCGAGCTTGGACTGAAAAACCTCCTGCTCCTGCGCCACAGTTGCTTCCAACTTCTGCACCTTCCACGTCTTCACACGCGCTTCTGCATTTTTCCTCATAACCTCGCGTCGGATTTTCCGCAGTACATGAGTAGAAATCAGAGAGGCCAAAACAATGAAAATTTAATAGAAAAGGAATTTTAAAAATGAAAACCTTTATTGTTTATGATTTAGATTCAAAAATGCCCGTTGCTGTTGGCGAACAAGTAAGCGCGGAAACCGCGCGATATTGCGCAAGCGTGGCAACTGGGATTTTCCACGCAAATCTTTTGGCAGAAGAAATTGATTTAGAAGAACAAATTACCCACTGAACCAAAATGGCAATCGGCTACGCGATGCCCCGAAGCCGCGCACAAAGATACCGTGATCCGCGTTTACGACGCGGTTGGCAACGTAATCGAAACGCACGAGCACGCGGGCGATTTCAAAGAGCCGTAAAGTTTTTCGCTCGCGTCACGTCGCACTTCCCGCTAAAATGAATTTCCATGATTCCGCTTTTATCGGGCGGTCACGAGAGAAGCCAAGCGGATTAGAGGCCTAGCACCTCTTATGCGACAGCTCACTGTTATACTGACCGCACTAACGGTTGCCACATTCCAAACGCACGCTGGAAGTCTCGACTGGCTTTTTGATGTTGTTAACAACGATAATATCGCACGCACACAAGCCCAATTCTTGGTGTGGGATGGTGTGTCGCATCCCTTCTCGGCGAGTTTCGAGAAGGTAGACATTGTAGACAAAGATTGGCCTTTTTATCTCTTTCACGTTGTAATCACCAGTCCAGGCGCCGGAGTAGAGTGCGATCGCACCTCATACCTAGTCTGCTTCAAGCTGGCTGAACGTACAACCGAATTTCGCATAGTTA
>QHOV01000042.1 GCA_003218885.1 Verrucomicrobiota bacterium
TGGTTCCGTTTTTTATTTCTGACGGATTACACAGTTATGAAGACATTCCGGTTTTGCTTGGAATCGCGAATGGCGGGCCGAGAGGTGGTTTTAACGCAGCGCGCGTCGAGGTTTTCCGGAGCAACCCTTACAAGATCGATAATCGATCGCTGTTCTATACGCCATCCATCGGCACCGATCCCGGTTTTGCCGATATCATCCTTGAACAGGCGTTGGACGCAAAAAGTTGAAAACGTGCTCGCGCTTGGTTTCTTTTTGCGCAAGATTGCCTCCCCGCGAATGAAGGAAACCACTTGCAAAAAGCTGCAGGAGATCGGGGCGTTTGCGCTGGCCGGGGGCTGCACCCGAAAACGAATGAAACAACTCGTAGAGATGATTCGCGACGCGCGTGGTTATCGGTGGCTCGCCGTTTACAAGATCATCAAAAATGAATTCGTGATTCTCGCCGAAACCGGTAGCGAGCCACCGGCGTATCCACGTTTCCCGATCACTCAGGGGTTATGCGGCGCGGCCTTGGATTCGGGCAAGCCGATCATCGTGGGTGATGTGCACAAGGATCTGCGCTATCTGCCCACGTTTCACACAACACGCTCCGAGATTATTGTGCCAATGCGCAATGAGCACCGGCACATTCTCGGAATGATGGATGTGGAGAGCGATAAATTAAATGCCTTTAGCGATGAAGATCGGCAATTTCTTGAACGCGCAGGTGGTTTGATCGCTCATTGTTTGCATTAGAGATGCGTGGCACAGACATCTTGCCTGTGTGGCAGGAGTGCGTCTCGCCTGCCAAACTTCAGCAAAGCTTTCGGGGTTAAGGTGTGCCGAACCCCATCGACACGCTGCTCGAAAGTGCGCTGAGTGCTCCATTCTGTTTCGGTCAAGTTCTGGTTGAAAAAACAACGACCGAGTGCTTTGTCCTGTCGCATCGCGATGACGAAACGATGGATCGGTTGCAGAGATTTCGATGCCCAGAAGACGCGATCGAGATCGCAAAATACGACGACGTTGGAAACTATCGGCCACTTAAAACCGCGCCCAACTTGCGTCACGGTTGGCGACTGGAGCTTGAGACGCTCGAAGACCTGAGACACGCGCTGGACTATTTTTATCCGGGACGCCTCGCGGTGTTCGCTGCTTGGAAAAGTGATAAACTGCGAACCACGCCGTTGCGAGAAACGCTGGATCGGCAGTCAGGGATGTATCGTGTCGCGGCAAAAATTTCCGATTCGCAGGTCAATGATCTTGTGGCGGACTTCTGTCGATCCAACGGCGGCTGTCTGCGGACCATCTTGTGGAAACGCGATGCCGACGGCGCGATTGCATCAACAAAGTTACCGAAAGACAAATTTGATCCCGCGCGTGACCAGGCAACGGCGGCAAATCCGCCGGGGTCTGCGACCCCAGCTACAGCGGCGATCCCGGCTACAGTTCCGCTGCTTTGTCAGGAAGCGTGCAATCTGTTGGTCGCCGAATGCCGGAAAGTGGTGAAAGGCGAATGATCATTCGTACCCGCACCGTCGTGACGATGGACGGAGCGCCCATCGACAACGGCGCGGTGGCTGTTTCCGATGATCGAATTGATGACTCGCCTGCCGGCTCGTTACCCTCTTGGGCTGCCCGTCCACGTCGCTCGGCCCCCGCCGGCTCCGTTGTCGACGTTGGAAAATTTGATGAGATCACAAGCCGCAACGCCGGTGAAATTGTCGATCTTGGCGAGCAGGCGCTGTTGCCGGGGCTGATCAACGCGCATTGCCACCTCGATTACACCTGTTTGCGCGGCAAAATCCCGCCGCAAAAATCTTTCGCCGATTGGATTCGCGCCATCAATACAGAGAAGGCAAATCTTTCGCCGAAAGATTATCTCGCCTCAATCAACGGCGGTTTCGCGGAAGCCAAAAGATTCGGGACAACGACCATCGCGAATCTCACTGCGTTTCCGGAGTTAATTCCGAAGATCAGCGCGCCGATTCGCACGTGGTGGTTTGCGGAACTGATCGATGTGCGCGCGCCGGACCGCGCAGGCGAAATTGTCGAGTTTGCAATCGAATCGCTGAAGTCGGCGCACAACTGGGGATTGGCGCCTCACGCGTTGTTCACAGCGTCAAAAAATCTGTATCGTCGCTGCGTGGAAATCGCGCGACGCAACGATATTTTGCTGACGACACATTTGGCCGAATCACAGGAAGAAATGGAGATGTTCCACGACGCGTCGGGCCCGCTCTACGAATTTCTGAAGGGGATCGGACGGCCGATGAATGATTGCGGAAGTAAGACGCCGCTGGGGCTGTTCCTCGGTGCGATCGGAGATCGCGCCCTACCACAATGCATCGTCGCGCACTTAAATGAAGTGACGCAGAGCGACTTCAATCTGCTCGAAAAATCGGGGAGACAATTTCATGTAGTCCATTCGCCGCGCAGCCACGATTATTTCAAGCACAGCCGATTTCCGTTCGAAAAATTGCGCGTGCTTGGATTCAATATTTGCCTCGGCACTGATAGCCTCGCTAGCAACGAAAACCTGAGTTTGTTTGCCGAGATGCGCGCATTTCAGAAGGAGTTTCCAGGCGTTCCTCCGGAAGAAGTTTTGCAAATGGTAACCGTCAATCCGGCGCGCGCGTTGCGGCAGGAAAATGCGCTCGGACGAATCCGGCGCGGCTGTCGCGCCGATTTGATTAGCATTCCGTGTAGCGGAACCGACGATGTCTTTGCGGAAATTATTGCGTTCGAAGAGGCGGTCGATTGGATCCTGTTGAATGGAAAAGAGAAGCGGAATAATCCTCACGCTGCTAAGCTGTTGAAATGAGTTCCGCTAAACAGAATGCGCCCAGCACGCGCGAGATGGAGCGCATCAACTGGCTGGAATTCGGCGAGTGGGTTCCGGCAAAAATCCAAACCGTCTTGCTCCCGTTGGGCACGCTTGAACCGCACGGTGTTGCGCCTAATGGAACGGACATTCTCGCCCCGGTAGCGATGGCACGCGAAATCGCACCGCGAGTCAACGCGATGATCGCGCCTGTGATTCCATACGGATTCACTGGAATCATGGACGCCTACCCGGGGAGCTTCACAGTTCCCGAGGACGTTTTTCGCAATTATGTTCGCGCGGTCCTGACCGGCCTGGCGAAGAACAAATTCAAGAACATTATTCTGCTGAACGGGCACGGCGGCGGGCAGACGACGATTTTGAGCGCGCTCGCGCAAGAGGTCGGCCGCGAGACGAACACCAGGATTCTGGTCGTGAACTGGTGGTCTTATTGCAGTGATGTCACGCTGGATGTGTTCGGCGAAGACGGCGGTCACGGAGCAGAAAACGAGAGCGCATACATCATGGCGATTGATTCCACGCTCGTTCAGAAAAAGCGTTACAAAACGGAGATGGCGACGGCACTTCCGCCGCCGAACACGTGGAGCGCGTATCCTTTCCCGTCAACGATAATGCTCTACAAGGAGGGCCAGGGGTATCCGACGTTCGATCCTGCAAAGGCCAAAAAATATTTCACAAAAGTGAACGGCAAAATCGCCCGCCTGATTCAGGAAACGATCGAGAAATGGGACATGGCGAGAGTATGAGCGCCACGCTGCCCTAGAGTTGCTTGCTCGCCATCAGCCACGCCGGTAAACTCCGCGTATGGCCGGACAGGGAATGCAGCAGACACAGAATCTTGCCCTCCAGCAAGTTCTCTCGCCGCAGCTGCAACAAAGCCTGCTCATTCTCCAGACTCCGCTGCTTGAGCTGCGTAACCTGGTTCAACAGGAAATGGAGACAAACCCGGTGCTCGAGGAGTTGCCGGAGGAGCCCGGTGCCGATGAACGCAGCGAGGTTGAACCTTCCGCAGACGACAATTTCAAGAATGAATTCGAGAAACTGGCGAGTTTGGATGAGGAATGGCGCGATTACATGGCCCAGTCGGCCAGCTATCTCGACGGCTTTCGGGATTCAAAGGAAGCGCAAGATAAACGCCAGTTCGTTTTCGACTCCATTCCAGTGCAGGAGACGCTTCAGCAAAATTTGATCGGGCAACTGAATCAGAGCGTGCTTAGCGCCAGCGATCGCAAAGCTGCCGAGCTAATCATTGGCAATATCGATGACAATGGATTTCTCCAGAGCACGCCAGAGGAAATGGCGCTGAACTCGGGAATTCCAAAGGAAGATTTCGAGAAGATGCTGGCGCTGATCCAGAGTTTCTATCCGTCTGGAGTTGGGGCGCGTGATTTGCGCGAGTGTTTGCTCATTCAACTGGTGCGAGGAGGGAAGGAACGCAGCATGGAGTACAAAATTGTCTCCGAGCACATGGAAGATTTGGGTAAGCGACGTTTTCCCGAAATGGCGCGCCGGGTGGGGATTAGCGTCGAAGAAGTGCAAAAGGCCGCTGACAACATCGCGCGGCTAAATCCGCGACCGGGTCAAGTTTTCGCTGCTGCGCCGCAAAACTATGTGCTGCCCGACGTAATGGTAGAAAAGGTGGATGGCGAGTATCAGATCAGCTCAAATAACGAGCAGATTCCGCATCTGCGGATCAGCAATTTATACAAGGACATCATCGCCTCTGGCAACACCCAGAGCAGCGATGTCAAAGATTACATCCGCGACAAAATCCGGAGCGGAAAATTCCTGATCCGCTCGATTCATCAACGCCAGCAAACAATTCTCAACATCGCGCGACAGATCGTTTCGCGGCAGCGCGATTTTCTTGAGCATGGGCCGTCCCATCTGAAGCCGATGACCATGGGAGAAGTTGCCGATGCCGTCGGCGTGCACGAGACCACTGTCAGCCGCGCGGTGTCCGGCAAATACATGGCCACGCCCCAGGGCATTTTCGAGATGAAATACTTTTTCACGTCCGGCTATCAAACGGCGACCGGCGAATCGCTTAGTAACACCAGCGTGAAAGAAGCCATTCTCGACCTGGTAAAGCACGAGAACGGCAGCGCGCCCTTGAGCGATCACGAGATCGTCGAGATCCTGAGCGAGCGCGGCATCCCGATCGCTCGGCGTACTGTGGCCAAGTACCGCACCGAGCTGAATATTCTGCCAAGCCACATGCGGCGGAAATATTGAGGCTTCGCCTCAAGTTAGATTGTTAAAAGAGTCACAAGTGTTACATCATTTGATGATTGTAACTTTGTAACTTTTTTAACTTCCGATGAATCCCTCCCTTCGTGCCGCTGTGATCGCTGAATGGCGTGGGCTTCCCGAAAAGAAGACGCGAACAGAACGGTGGCAAGCACCGTCTGATGTGCTCCCGAAATTGATGCAGCGCCTCGGACTTCGCGAGCGCTTGCACGAAACAGAAGTAATCGACGCGTGGTCGACAATCGTTGGCGAATTCATCGCAGCGCACTCCGCCCCGGTCGCGTTGCGTGAAGGCGTACTATACGTCCGCGTGCTCCAACCGGCTTTGCATTACGAACTCGAACAAATCTCCAAGATGGAGATCTTGCGAAAATTGAAACAGCGCTTCGGCAGCAAGACCATTCGAGACATCCGGTTTAGGGTTGGCTGATTTGGAAGAATCTGTGGCCAAAAAAATGTAAGTAGGATCCTCGAATGACGACTTCACGGGAGGTGAATTGGTTTTTCCGGATCTCGATGTAGTCCTAGCGCCGAAGCCGGGTTTATTGGTAGCCTTTCCTAGTAATCACAAGTTCGTGCACGCAGTCCCAAACCTTCTGTCTGGCAAACGATACTCTCTACCGATCTGGTTTACAGTAAATCCGACGAAAGCTATGCAACTTTGATGTCTCTGAAACAATGGCAAGAAGCCGCGTTCTCCAAGCAAGCTGGTACGATTATCCGCAGTATTATGACATTGTCTTCCAAGCCTACACTCAACGCGAAGCCGACTTCATCGTGGCCGCATGCCGAAAATATTGTCCTTTTGCGGCCCGCCGGTTGCTGGAGCCTGCCTGCGGCACGGGTCGCCTAATCATCGAGTTGGCCACCAGAGGCTACGAACTGAGCGGCTTTGACCTCAGCCAGCCAGGGCTGCGTTACCTTCGACGGCGGCTTGCACGTTTTCGTCTGTATGCCGAGATATTTGAAGCCGACATGTCCAATTTTCGGATCGGTCAGCCGGCGGATGCGGCATACTGCGTTATCAACACGTTTCGTTACCTGCTAAGGGAGCAGTCGGCGCGCGGCCACTTGGAGTGTATTGCCGCCAGCCTTCGTCCTGGCGGCATCTATATCCTCGGCTTGCATCTGTTGCCTTTGGGTGGCCACAAAGAGGACTCCGACTGCTGGACGCAGCGGAGAAGCGAAACGGAAGTGAGTGTGACGGCCCGGTTACTACGCGCCGATCGGCGCCGGCGGATTGAGGACGTTCAGCTCTGTCTGATGGCGCGCAGCGGATCGAAAGAATTGCGCCTGCAGCACGCCTTTCAGTTGCGCACGTACACGGCAAGGCAATTTCGACGGCTGCTCGATTCGGTTCCGTCGCTGGAACTGTGCGACGTCTACGATTTCCGGCACGACATTGCACAACCGTTCGCGCCGAATAATGAAACGGCTTACAGCGTTTTCGTGTTACGCCGCCGCCATCATGTTAGTTAAACCTCCAAAGAGGGCTTGACATTAACGTAGAGGATAAGTCACATCTCGTGTATGACACAAAATACACTTCCAAAACCACCTACACCGCAACCGACACCGGAACCGCCATCACCACCGCCCCCACCCCCGCGACCTTGATACGTTTGGCATTGGGTGGCGCTGGGATTTAATAATAGCGGCAGTTCGAACTAGTTGAGACCGTTTTGAGACTAAAGTCTCTAACCATCTCGCGTTGGTGAGCTACAGATCGGAGCAGTTTACTTCGGCGGGGGTGAAGCGACGAGTTTTTGGAAGCGCGGATCATTCCGGAGCGGATCAAACATCGGATCGAGCCGGAGCAGTGCCGGAGTGAGTGGCGCCACAGCCAGCGGCACTGCATACGGCATCGAGAGCACTTGCTGTAAAGCGGCGATG
>QHOV01000043.1 GCA_003218885.1 Verrucomicrobiota bacterium
CGCGGAAACTGATCTCGATCTTGGCCACTATGAGCGCTTCACCAACTGCGTTCTCACGCGACACAACAACCTGACCAGCGGGCAGGTTTACGAAACCGTAATTTTAAAAGAGCGACGCGGTGATTATCTCGGCAAAACTGTCCAGGTGATTCCGCACGTCACCGATGTGATCAAAAATCGAATCCGCGAACTTTCCGATGAAAGCAAATACGACATCGTGATCACGGAGATCGGCGGCACTACCGGAGACATCGAAGGTCTGCCGTTTTTGGAAGCGATCCGGCAATTCATTCTCGAAGTTGGCCCGCAAAACGTCGTGAACATGCACGTCACGCTTGTTCCGTACATCAAGGCAGCGCACGAATTAAAAACAAAGCCGACGCAGCAAAGTGTAGCAAAGCTGCGCGAGATCGGCTTGCAGCCACAAGTTCTGATTTGCCGCACCGAAAAACCGCTCGACCGCGACGTGCGCAGAAAACTGTCGATGTTTTGTAGCGTTTCCGAAAAAGCGGTTGTCGAGGAGCGCGACGTCGAACATACAATCTACGAAGTGCCCCTGACGTTGCATGCCGAGGGACTCGACAAATTGGTGTGCGATCTTCTGCATCTGGAAACTCCTGAGCCCGATCTGGCAGACTGGCGTAGATTTGTCGAACGCACCGTTAGTCCAAAAAGGCGCGTCAAGATCGCCGTAGTCGGCAAATACATGGATGTCCGTGACGCTTACAAAAGCATCTACGAATCGCTCACCCACGCGGCTGCCAGCGAAGACTGCGGAATCGACCTGAAACTTATCGATGCCGAATCGTTGGAGCACGAGATCGACGCCCAACTCAAAGACGTGGCGGGTGTGCTGGTGCCCGGCGGATTTGGAGTTCGCGGAATTGAAGGAAAAATCAACGCTGCGCGTTATGCACGCGAGCACAAAATTCCGTATCTCGGTCTTTGTCTTGGCATGCAGGTAGCGACAATCGAATTCGCCAAGAACGTCTGTGGAATCAAAGACGCGAATAGCACTGAGTTTCAAAAGAACACCCCCGAGCCGGTCATCTCACTGCTGGAAGAGCAGCGCGGCGTTCGTAACAAAGGTGCGAGCATGCGGCTGGGCACATGGCCAACCAAGATCATTACAGGCACACTGGCGGAAAAAATCTACGGCGACACCGGGGTAACGGAACGACACCGGCACCGCTACGAGTTCAATATGAAATATCGCGACAGAATGAATGCCAAGGGCTTTGTGATTTCAGGAACTTCACCCGATGGCACGCTCGCCGAACTGATTGAGCTGCGCGATCACCCGTATTTCGTCGGCTGCCAGTACCATCCCGAATTCCAAAGCAAACCAAACAAACCGCACCCGCTCTTCAAAGGATTTATTCAAGCATGTCTGGCACGACAGACTGGTCGTGCGACGCACGCTCGAGCCGATCAAGAATCGCCGCGCCGAGTCCCCGAGAGGGAACTCGTTCCGCAACGATAAGATCGAGGGCGGATTGATCGAGTTCGCGCAAGTGGCGGAAGAGATTCGCGGCTGCTTCGCGAAGGTCTTGCCTCTTACTTAAGAGGCAAACTGCCGCGAATTTTTTCTCCGGTTCCACCGGATTCCACGCTAGCAAGCCGACGCGCTGGTTTTCTTGCGGCAAAAATGATTCGGCATTGTCAATTAGACGCAACGGCGTTTTCGGCGAGTAATGCAAGGGTAGTTGCCCCGGGGCAGAAATCTTCCGGCTTGGCATGACGATGTCGATCTTTCCAAATTCGGATAATTGTTCGGCTGTAATCGGCCCACGGCGCAGGATGTCGATCTTGCCGCCGCGAACAGCGACGACGGTCGATTCAATTCCATGCTCCGTTGGCCCCCCGTCGATGATGAGCCGGATTCGTCCGCCAAGTTCGTCCATGACATGCTGCGCGGTTGTTGGGCTGACACAGCCGAATCGATTCGCGCTCGGAGCAGCCAGCGGCTGATCCAATTCACACACGATTTCGGCCAACACTGGATGCACGCTAATTCGCACCGCGACTGTATCGAGACCCGCTGTCACAATTTCGGGAACAATTTCGCGTTTCTGTAAAACCATCGTGAACGGTCCGGGCCAAAACTTGTCGGCCAGCTTTAAGAACAGTTGCCGATCTTGCACCGGAAGATCCACAATTTCCCCAAGCCAGTCGCGGCTCGGAAGGTGAACTATGAGCGGATCGAAGCGCGGACGTTCCTTTGCTTCAAAGATTTTCGCGACAGCAATCGGGTTCAGCGCATTAGCAGCCAGTCCGTAAACGGTTTCCGTCGGCAATGCGACAATCTCGCCTTTGCGCAGCAGTTCAACCGCCGCAGCGCGGTCGGTTGAAATCAACGTTTTCACTTTGGCAACTTTGCGGCCAGTACCGCTTCGGACTGTTTCCGGCGGAAGGCTTCCAATCTTTGGCGAATCGTCTTGTCAGACGTAGCCAGAATCGCAGCGGCGAGAAGCGCGGCGTTTTTTGCGCCCGCTTCCCCAATCGCCAATGTGCCGACGGGAATACCGCCCGGCATTTGGGCTGTCGATAAGAGCGAGTCGAGTCCGTGGAGCTTCGATTGAATCGGAACACCGAGAACGGGCAGCCACGTGTGAGCAGCAATCACTCCAGCCAAATGCGCTGCACCGCCTGCACCAGCAATGATGACCCGCAAGCCGCGAGCCGCCGCTTTGCGCGCAAAATCTGCAGTCGCATCCGGGGTGCGATGTGCTGACAACACACGCGCTTCGTTTGGCACACCAAGATCATCGAGCGTTTCCGCAGCGTGCCGCATCGTTTCCCAATCCGATTTGCTGCCCATGATAATGGCGACAATGGGGTTAATTTGAGCCATATGAATTCGAGGGAAGCTAACAGGTTCTCCTACAGAATTCTAGCGTTCAGCGCAATCGCGGCCGATTTGGAGATCGCCTTTGCTCGTTGATATTGCAGCGTGAAGCTCGGCGACAGATCGATCGTCCTTATCGGTATGATGGGGACAGGGAAATCCCTTGTCGGAAAAGTGCTGGAGGAGAAGACAGGGTTTCCGCGATTCGATACGGACGAAATGATTTCGTTAAGATTGAGGATGCCCATCGACGAAATTTTTGCGAAACGCGGCGAAGAATATTTCCGTAACCAGGAAACGGAAACACTGCGTTCATTGCCCCGAAAAGAACCGGCTATTATCGTGACAGGGGGCGGCATTGTCTTGCGCGCAGAAAATATCGATCTCTTGAAACAAATGGGCACAGTCGTCTGGCTCGATGCTGATGGGGCAACGCTTCGCGCGCGGATTCGTCGCTTGCGCGATCGGCCCCTATTACGAACGGCGAATCCGCGAGCGTCGCTGTCCGAATTACAGCAAACTCGCGAGCCGCTGTACAGGAAAGCAAGCGATCTGCGAGTGGACGTTTCCCAAAAGAATCCTGAAGAAATCGCGGAATTGATCATGAAGAACATTCGGAATTTCCCAATCGGAGAATAAAGGTGAAGTCTGACATTGAGAACCGGGCAACGCGAATATCGAGCCAGGAATTAAAACAGGATCTCGTCGCGGTAACGCGTGAGCTTGGTTTCGACTCGTGTCGCATAGCAGCTTGCGCCAAGCCGGCGCATGCAACTGAATTTCGTGAATGGCTGCGCGAGGGTGCACACGGCGAAATGAATTACATGCAGCGCGGCGAAGAAAAGCGTTGTGATCCACAGAAAGTTTTGCCCGGCGCAAAGTCGATTGTTGTCCTAGCGCTGAATTATTTTCAGGGGGAAGAAATTCGGCGGTCGCAGACCGCCGCTACAGGGAAGATCGCGCGGTACGCGTGCGGGGATGACTATCACGATGTGATCGAGACAAAGCTCGACAAGATCGACCAGTTTCTCCGCGACTTTGGTGGACAGCAAAAATGTTACGTGGATACTGGTCCGATTCTGGATTCTTTCTCGCAGAGATTTTGACTACGGTCGAATTGCCGCCGGACGACCCGGTCCCGGATCGCTGCGGAACGTGTGATCGCTGCATCAAAGCGTGCCCGACTGGCGCAATCACCGCTCCTCATCGACTCGATGCACCTCGATGTATTTCTTACCTTACAATCGAGCTGAAAGGCTCTATCCCGCTGGAGCTTCGACCGCTTATCGGAGATCGGATCTTCGGATGCGACGATTGTCTGGATGTTTGTCCTTGGAACCGGTTCGCTCAAATTTCTCACGAAACGGCTTTCTCGGCGCGCGAATCGACGACCGGCACGTCGTTACGGGAATACTTGGAACTAACCGAGGCGGAGTTCCGCCAGCTTTTCAGAAATTCGCCGATTAAACGAATTAAGCGCCGGGGCTTTCTCCGCAATGTATGCGTCGCCTTGGGCAATGCAGGCGACGTGTCCGATCTTCCGGCGCTCGAACGCGCGGCAGCCGACCCGGAGCCTTTGATCGCAGAGCACGCGGGATGGGCAATTGAGCAAATTGGGGCTCGCCACGGGATCAATCCGTGGAATCAGCGGACAGGGTCAACGAAGGAAGCGGCAATTAGCTGAATCCAAAGCCCTTTCTCGCTGCATCCCAACGTTACCATGAACGGGATTTCGTTTGCAAGAGTCCAACAACCAACTAACCCTGACGCTTTCACCCCAAGAACCGCTCCTACAATGCACCAAACCGTAAGCACACCTGCGCCAGCGCCGCTGACGGCGAAACAGCGTCGTGCCCGGCGCAAGAAGCAAATTATTTACGGTTCGATCGGCCTGACGGTGCTTTGCGTCGTCGCCTCCATAATCTGGAGCAAGCGCGAGAAGCCGATTCCGATTACAACGGAAAAGGCGATTCGCAAAACCATCGTACAAACGGTTTCGGCGACAGGAAAAGTTCAGCCGGAAACAGAGGTAAAAATCTCTCCGGAGGTTGCGGGCGAAATCATCGAGCTGCCGGTGGAAGATGGAAAAGCGGTGAAGAAAGACGATTTACTCGTGCGGATTCGCCCGGATTCGTACAAAGCGCTCGTGGAACAACAGGAAGCAGCGATCAGCGCCGCGAAGGCCACGAATCTTCAACAAAAAGCGACAATGTTGAAGAGCGAGCATGATTTTAAGCGAGCGGAAGACCTGTTCGATAAAAAACTGATTTCAGAGCAGGAATACAACGCCGCCGAAGCAGCGTACGACGTCGCCAAGAACACTTTTGAAAGCTCGCTGCATGAAATCGAGCGGGCGCAGGCAGGCTCCAGTCAGGCGCGCGATCAATTGTCGAAGACCACCATCTATTCCCCCATCGATGGCACGGTCACAGTTCTCAACAGTAAACAGGGCGAACGCCTTGTGGCCACGGGACAATTTGCGGGCACGGAAGTGATGCGCGTGGCTGACCTCAGTCACATGGAAGCGCGCGTCGACGTGAACGAGAACGATGTTGTCAACGTAAAGGTGGGTGACAAGACGGAAGTGAAAATCGACGCCTACGGTGATCGTAAATTTCACGGCACCGTTTACCAGATCGCTAACACTGGAAAGACGACCGGCACCGGCACACAGGAAGAGGTCACCAACTTTGAAGTAAAAATTCGCATCGAAGACACCGACGTGACGTTAAAGCCCGCGCTGAGTTGCACTGCGGAAATCCACACGAACGAGGTGAAAGATGTCGTGGCCGTGCCGATGCAGGCCGTGACCATTCGCACTGGTGAGAGCAATCTAAGTCCGGAAGAAATCGAAAAGAAAAAGCAGAAGGTCGCGCAGCGTGACAAGGGCGATAACAATGCGGAGTTCGTCAATGAGCGCGCTGAGAAAGCGGCACAGAAAGAAGAGCGCGAAAAAGTATCCAAGGTCGTGTTCCTCAAAAAAGCGAACAAGGCGCAGTTGGCGAAAGTGACGACTGGAATTTCCGACGACACTTACACCGAAATCAAAAGCGGCATTCAGCCCGGTGACGAAGTAATCTCGGGAAGTTACAGCGCGATCAGTCGCAAACTGAAGGATGGCGCCAAGGTAACGCTCGACAAAGAGGGAACGAAGTAATCTCGTCGAGCGACTAGCGACGTTGCGATGGAGACTCGAAACTCAATCAGACCGCGTGGGCCGGTCGTGATCGACATTGAGAACATCACCAAAGACTACGTGATGGGCGAGGAAGTCGTTCATGCGCTGCGCGGCGTCACCCTGCAGATTCACCGCAACGAATACATCGCCATCATGGGGCCGAGCGGCAGTGGTAAGTCCACGCTCATGAACATGCTCGGTTGTCTCGATACGCCGACTTCCGGCCGCTATGAGTTCAACGGCAAGAACGTTGCGGAAATGGATGACGACGAGCTCGCGGCCGTTCGCAATCGCGAGATCGGTTTCGTGTTTCAAACGTTCAACCTCCTCCCGAGATCGACATCGTTACGTAACGTTGAGCTGCCGCTCATTTATGCGGGTATCGAGCCCGAACGTCGCTTGGAACGCGCGACGCAGGTGCTGACAGACGTCGGCCTGGGTGATCGCATTCATCACAAACCCAACGAGCTTTCCGGTGGTCAGCGCCAGCGCGTCGCCATTGCGCGAGCGCTCGTTAACGGGCCTTCGATTGTTCTGGCCGACGAACCGACGGGTAATCTCGATTCGAAAACCGGCGAAGAGATCATGGATTTGCTCGAGCATCTGTATGAGCGCGGTAACACGATTATACTTGTCACGCATGAACGGGACATCGCGGCGCATGCGCGTCGTACCGTGCATTTGCGCGATGGACTCATTGAGATGGATCACGCCGGATTTATTCCTGAGCTCGACCTGCCGATTGCCGAAATAACATCGACATGAAACGTTTTTTCTACGAGTTGAGTGAGAGTTGGAAAATCGCAGCCGCGCAAATGCGCTCGAACCTGACGCGCTCAACGCTCACGGCACTTGGAGTTATCATCGGCATTATCGCCGTCACGTTGATGGGCACTGCCGTGAACGGCATATCGATAGGTTTCGATAAAAGCATGGCCGTCCTCGGCGACGATGTTCTCTACGTTACGCAATGGCCATGGAAGCCGGTGGACGACTGGTGGAACTACCGGGATCGCAAAAAGATCAAAACCGAATACGCCGAGACTTTGAACCGGATGATCGCGGCAACGCCGAACTCGAACCTGGTCATCGCGGTGCCGACGTCGAATTTGATGCGATCGATTAAATATCGCGGCAACCAGGTGGACAATGTCTTCGTTCTCGGCACCACTTCGGATTTTATTGTAACATCGACAATCGATTGTACATCCGGGCGATTCTTCAACGAGCTCGAATCGCGGGGCGGCGTTAATGTTGTCGTGATCGGTTATGACGTGGCCGACGCGCTTTTTCCTTCCGAAAGCCCGATCGACAAATCTGTGTTGATCAATGGGCAATTGTTCAAAGTCGTCGGCGTAAACACGCGACAGGGCACTTTTCTCGGTTTGTTCAGCTGGGACTCGATGGTGGCGATGCCCCTGGCTGCGTTTAACAAATATTTTTCGGCCAAAAGCGATTCTGACGTGCGCGTGAAACTCAAAGACAAGACCAGGCTTGCCGATGCCAAGGACGAGCTCACCGGCTTGATGCGGCGCGTGCGCGGATTGCCACCGGAGAAAAAGGACGATTTCTCGATCAACGAGCAACAGGCCTTCAAAAGCACGCTTGATCCAGTGAAAAACTCAATTGCGATTGCCGGGCTGTTTATCACCGGTCTGTCGCTTTTCGTCGGCGCGATCGGCATCATGAACATCACATTCGTTAGCGTGAAAGAGCGCACGAAGGAAATCGGAACGCGCAAAGCGCTCGGTGCGCGGCGGCGCACGATCCTGTTGCAATTCCTGATCGAATCGACAGCGCTTTGTCTCCTCGGCGGGTTTATCGGGCTCGCGTTCGCTTATCTAATGTGCTTCGGGATCGGCAAGGCTTTCCCGTCTTTTCCAATCCATTTCTCGGTCGGCTTGGTGTTCTTAAGCATGATCGTTTCAATATTTACAGGCTTATTCTCGGGATTTGCGCCGGCCTGGACAGCGTCGCGTCTCGATCCAGTCGCGGCGCTCAGATACGAGTAAAAAATCAGATGTTATTCGGTGAAATCATAAAAATGGCGTGGTCGTCCCTCGGGGCGAACAAACTGCGCTCCGTGCTGACAATGCTCGGCATCACCATCGGCGTCTTCTCGGTGATTTCGGTGATGACTGCGATCGGCGCTTTGCAATACTCGATTGAGAACGGCATTAGCTTTCTCGGTTCCAACATCTTTCAGTTCGCCAAATATCCGGCGAACGTCAGCGCAAGCGGCGACGTGCAGGAGAAATTTCGCAACCGACACAACATCAGCTATAAAGAAGCGCTGCATTATTACCGATTGATGGAAGGCGAGGCGCGCGAGATTTGCCTCAAGAGTTTCGGTTACGAAGTAAAAGGCCAGGCGGTTTACAACGGTGTAAAGACGACGCCGAGTCTTCTCATTGTTGGAACCAATCGAAGTTTTCTCACTGCGAATGCGTACACGCTCGGTTACGGCCGCAATTTGACCGATGAAGATGTCGATCTTTCGCGACGCGCGATCGTCGTCGGAAAGATAATCGAGAAAAGACTGTTTCCACACGAAACGCCGATCGGCAAAGTCGTTCGTGTCAGCGGGCACACCTACACGATAGTCGGCGTGCTCGCAGAAAAAGGGACCGCCTTCGGCCAAAGCCAGGACGACCTTGTGATCATGCCGATCACGCGCTTTTTCGAGGATTACGGCGAGGCGAAACGCACCGTCAACATTGCGACGCAAGCGTTCAGACAAGATACTTACAATCGCACGTTCGATCGCGGCATCGGTGCCATGCGTATTGCGCGCGGCTTACGCCCGGAACAGCCGAATGATTTTGAGATTTACAGCAACGACTCGCTCAAGAGCGCGTTCGTTAGCGTGGTGGGATATGTGCGAGTGGGCGCGTTCGTCATAAGTTTCATCGCGCTGGTCGCGGCCGGGATCGGCATTATGAACATCATGCTGGTGAGCGTGACAGAACGCACGAAGGAAATCGGCGTTCGTAAATCGATCGGCGCCCGCAGCCGTGACATTCTGCGGCAATTCCTGACCGAAGCCGTTTTCATTTCCGAGGCCGGCGGCGTGCTAGGAATTATTCTCGGAATCATCGTCGGCGATATGCTGGCGGCGTGGCTCAAAATGGATTTGATCTTTCCTTACGGCTGGGCGATCGCCGGTCTTCTCGTCTGCTCCGCAATCGGCATCGGCTTCGGTCTCTATCCCGCCTATCGCGCCGCGAACCTCGATCCCATCGAAGCGCTGCGTTACGAGTGATCGATCTTGTCCACGAGTGGTTGATGTGGTTAGAAAGAGAAGAAGACATGCTTTCGCTTTTTCTGGAAACACTCCTGAGCAGCAACCGAAATAGGCGAAATACACTTTCGTCGAATCATAGTTAGGCCTTATCCGTGAACACACCGCCGCCTAACCTCGATTTACGCTGGTTTCTGCCTAGCTTGTATCCCGCCACGACAGTCCCCTCTGGCCACGTATATTCGTTTGTTTCGGCGGCGCTCGGCATGGTGAGTTATCGCAGTTGTCTATTCGTACGGTTCGACTCTGCGGGTGTTAGCTTGTCCATCTTCCCGTTATTTCGCTTTCTTCATCGTAGCTTACGCATCCCGTGGGAGGCGGTAGCCGATTGCACGCGAGAGCGACTTTGGCTCTTCCCGTGCACGGTGCTTTATATTTCAGAGCCCGAGACAAAGCTGCGTATTTTTGGACGAGCTGGGAAAGACATTTATGCTTTTCGCACCCAAAAGGCCTAACCAATCGCTGGAGCCAACCGCTGGCCGTTGTGAAGTCCACGTTTGATTTTATGAAACAGATTTCGATGTTTGCCACGCTCGCCCCCGCCAGCGGTGGCTCAGCTCCGTCTCGTTAGACATAATGCCAACGCCAAAAGCCGGATTACGATGAGTGTTCATATTCGCCTCCTCAAAGCATTCATCAGAGTCCTCAGTATCCCGTATTTTATTAGCGCCGTTTTTCCATTGGTAAGCGTGCCCGAGCGGATCATGCTAGCCATTGCGTCCCAGCCAGCGTTTCGCTCTTCCGCGATCACGGGCCTCGTTTCGCTTGGAGTACAGGTTCTTCTCGACATCATCGCAGGTACATGTCTCTGGTATTTTGCCGGTCCGATTGCGAGAAGAATCGGGAAGGATTTGCTCGAAGATGTCTAACCATGCGATCCAGCGAACCGCGAGCCAGCCTGCGATTTGCGCTTTGAGTGTTTGCCATCCGCGCTTTGGCAGCGTGGCGAGTTGCCTCGGGCTCGCGGTCGCAGATCTTGTATCTCGTTAGCTAAAAGACTGTGTTAATCCAAACCGAGCGCTTTGAATGTTGCATCGACATGTTTGAAATGAATGTCGAGCGAACAAAGCTTGTCGATCTCCAGTGGTGAAAGTCGGGCGGCAATTTCCGGTTCGCGTTTTGCGTTTTCAGCAAATGTCCCCTCGCCTTTCCATGTTTGCATCGCGGCGTGTTGCACGGCCTCATACGCGCTCTTCCGCTCCGCGCCTGCCCGTGTAAGTGCGAGCAAAAGCGACTGGCTGAAATACAGACCCTTCGTCAAAGCAAGGTTTTGCGCCATTCGCTCCGGATAGACCTGCAATTTTTCGACAACGTCTCGTAATTTCGCGAGCATGTAGTCGAGCAGGATGCATGAGTCGGGCAGAATGATTCGCTCGGCGCTCGAGTGACTGATGTCTCGCTCGTGCCAGAGAGCGACGTTCTCCAACGCTACAACTGCGTTGCCGCGAATGACGCGTGCCAGGCCGCTCAAGCGCTCGCTTGTGATCGGATTGCGTTTGTGCGGCATGGCTGAACTGCCTTTCTGGCCTTCGCCAAAGAATTCTTCCACTTCCAGCACTTCAGTCCGCTGGAGATGACGGAATTCGGTCGCCCAACGGTCAATGCTCGAGGCGATCACGGCGAGAGTGGTCATAAATTCAGCATGCCGATCCCGCTGCACGATCTGCGTAGAAAGCGTCGCCGGTTTTAATCCGAGCTTATCGCAAACCGCGCGCTCAATTTTTTGATCGATGTGCGCGTGCGTGCCAACCGCTCCGCTTATCTTGCCGACGCGGATGCGCTCACGCGTTTGGGTGAGCCGCTCCTGGCCGCGCCCGAATTCGTCATACATGAGCGCGAGCTTTAATCCAAATGTGATCGGCTCCGCGTGCACGCCGTGACTGCGCCCGATCATCGGCGTCATTTTGAACCGGCGCGCTTGCCCAGCAATAACCGTGCGTACTGCTTGCAGATCGTCGAGGAGAATTTGGCACGACTCGTTCAGTTGGACGGCGAGGGTCGTGTCCAAAATATCTGATGAAGTCAGCCCCTGATGAATCCAGCGTGATGCCGGACCGACCGATTCAGCCACGTTCTCCAGAAAAGCGATGACGTCGTGGTTCGTTCTCTTCTCGATCTCCAGGATTTTCGGAATTGAAAATCGCGCGCGCTTCCGAATTTCAGCAGCGTCCTCTTTCGGGATCTGGCACAGCTCTGCCATCGCCTCGCAGGCGAGCACTTCGATCTCCAGCCAAATCTGGAACTTGCGTTCGTCCGACCAGATTTTGCTCATCTCTGGCCGCGAATAACGGTCAATCACTCTGGCAAGATAAACTGGCAGGCTTGATCGAAAAGCGTTTTGTTTTCGTTAACACGGGCCTTTAACGCGGTGGCACGGTGCGAAGCACCTTCTCAACCACCTTGCTGAAGCGAGGTGTTAATGAGATCCGGAAAGAAAATCGCTCCGGCGACAAATCACCGGAGCGAGTGTTGAAAACCGCTATCGCCGCCAGCCTAACAAACGCGGGCGCGCAGGAAACGCCCGTTGTCGTGCAAACGCACCTGGCCGCTGGCGAGAAGATCCGCCACCGCTGCTACCGTCTCCCTGTTGCTATTCGTGCAGGAACTCACCGCCAAGATGAGGTCACCCAGGGAAAATCTTGCGCGTCGCTTTAAAATTTGCCGATTTCGTTTCATTTCGTTCCCGTTTTTTCCATGAGCAGTTCCGGTGCCATTCCCAACTGCGAATATCTCATCCATTAATCCCATACACTTATTCATACCTTGTTCACCTTACCATTGACCGCTGAGCGACACTTTTGTTCAATTTTCAAACACAAAAGTCTGTGCGCTGTGGCGTCGGCATCCCTGCCGATGGGATTGCCTGGAAGGCGATGCTACGAAGGTTACGAACCAGAGCGCGGCTTCATTAGCCGCAAGCTCAGCATGTAAAGGGCGGCAAAGAAGGCGATCACCAGCAGGATCCCACGCGATTGTCCATGGATAAAACGCATGAGCGCCTCCGGGCTCGTCAAAAGCTCCGGCTCAAGGCGATAAGCTTTGTCGCCAAGGTAAGCCAGGATCGAGCACCAGAGCGCGGAGCCAGCGATGGTGACGAAACTGAAAACTCCAAAGTTCATCCGAACAATCCCCGCAGGGATCGAAATCAAATGGCGAACTACCGGAAGCAGGCGGGCAAAGAAAACTCCGCCCGCCTCGTAGCGGGCCAGCCAGTGCTCGGCTTGTTCCAGTTTCTTTTCGCTGAGCAACACGAAACGGCCGTACTTTACAATGAGCGGGCGGCCGATGAACCGCGATGCCCAATACGTGATGGCTGAGCCCAAATACGATCCCAATGTCCCGGCCAGCACTACCCCAACAGGATTCAGTTTTCCTTGCGCGGCCAAAAATGCAGCCGGCGGAATGACGATTTCGCTCGGGACCGGAAAGATCGAGCTTTCCATCGCCATTAACACGACGATCCCGGTATAGCCGCCGGTCAATACCCAGTTGAACCAAGTTTCAAGAAGATGATGCATGTTGTCATTCCGAGCGAAGTCGCCTGCCAAGCCATAGCTTTATGCGAAGGTCTGGCGGAATCTTTCGATATCGATGCGCAATAAATTCGTCCTAGTTCAGTCTAAAAACTGAAATCTGCAATCTGAAATTCACATGTCGATCTACCGGCGCGTTCTCCGTTACTATAGACCGTTTCTAGCACAAACGATTTTCGGATTGTGCCTGTCGCTTTTGGGCGTAGGTCTGAACCTGCTCAAGCCGTGGCCATTCAAGATCATTGTTTACGATTTTCTGCGCGCAGGGCCAACGATACGGCCCGACTGGCGCATGCGGGTTCTCATGCTGTGTTTGGCGCTGATCGGTATCCAGTTTCTTTGGGGAATTATCAATTGGATTACAAATTATCTGTTCGTGAAAATCGGGTTACAGGCATTGCTTAAGTTGCGCACCGATTTGTACTCGTATCTGCAATCGCTCTCGCTCAAATATCACGACGCGCGGCGCGCGAGTGATTCCAGTTTCCGCGTCGCCTACGATTCGCAATCGATTCAGACAATCTACAACAAGGGATTTACCAACATCTTTGGGTCGGTAATCACGTTGGTCGGAACCTTCGTGATCATGCTGCGACTGGACTGGCAGCTTACGCTAGTCTCGCTTGGGATTGTCCCATTGGTTGTCGGCGCCATTTATCTCTTTGCGCATCGGATTCGCCGCGAATCGACATCCATTCAAGAACACGAGAGCGCTGTTCTCGCGCAGGCGCAGGAAGGCCTCAGCTCGATCCGAATGGTGCACGCGTTCGGGCGCGAGGAGTTTGAAGTGCGGCAATTTCAGCAGCAAGCCCGCCAGAGTCTGCAAGCCAATTTGCGGCTGACTTTGACCAACGTGAACAGCGCCCTCGTAATCAGCACGCTGATGGTGGTGGGCACGGCAGTGATGTATTATATTGGTACGCTGCATGTGCTGGCGGGTACGCTCACACTGGGCTCGCTTCTTGTTTTCAGCGCGTATCTGCTGATGCTTTACCAACCGCTGGAATCTCTCACCTACACCGCCTGGGCAATGGAAGGCGCCACCGCGGGCGCGAAACGCTGCTTCGAAGTCTTGGACCGGCAGGACGACGTGGTTGATTCTCCCGGCGCGATTGCCATTTCATCCGCTCAAGGCGCGATCGGATTTCAAGCCGTAAGCTTCGGCTACGCCGCAGATCGATATGTCTTGCGGGAAATCGATCTGCGCATCGAACCAAATCAAATCGTTGGACTGGCGGGCGGCACCGGAGCCGGCAAGAGCACGCTGCTCAGTCTCGTCCCGCGTTTTTACGACCCTACAACAGGTTCGATCACACTTGATTGCCGCAATATTCGCCAGATTACCAAAAAAACTTTGCGGGCACAGATCGCGATCGTGCTTCAGGACACGTTGCTCTTCTCGACGACGGTTCGCGAAAATATTGCCTATGGCCGGCCAGATGCGACCGAAGAAGAAATTATTGAAGCGGCGCGTCGGGCGCAGGCCGATGAGTTTATCCGCGAGATGCCTCAGGGGTACGGCAGCCTTGTCGGTGAAAGGGGCGGACATCTGAGCGTTGGTCAACGGCAGCGCATTGGAATCGCGCGAGCATTTCTGAAAAACGCGCCCATCCTGTTGCTTGATGAACCAACTTCTGCGCTCGATCCCGCCACCGAATCTGCGATCATGGAAACAATTAAAGAATTAATGCGCGGCCGGACAACTTTGATCGCTACGCATCGCCTGGCCACGATTCATAACCTGGATCAAATCATCGTGCTCGACCATGGACGGATCGTTGAACAAGGCCGTGGTCCGGAACTGATCGCGCGCGCCGGCATTTACGCGAGACTTTACAGCTCCGGACATTTTCCTTCGTGAGCAACGTTAGAAAAGATCGACACATCGAAGGCGATTGGTGGCCGGAGCCAATTCCGGACAACGTTGAGTTTGGCGAGGGATTCTATTGCGAGACCGCGCAAATCTTCCGCAAGCTTCGGAGCAAAAAGCCGCAGGCAGTGATTATCGGCAAACATGTTTCATGTTACGCGGGCTGCTCATTTGCGATCGGCGAGAACGGCCATTGCACGATCGGCGATTTCACCCTGCTTAATGGCGCGCTCATTATGGCGGAGGAAAAGATCGAGATCGGATCGCATTGTCTCGTTTCATGGAACGTTGGGATCGCCGATTCCGATTTTCATCCGCTCGAGCCTGCGCAGCGCCTGATCGATGCGCAAGCTCTCGCGCCTTATTTCAAAGATCGTCCGGCCCGGCCCAAACTGAAAACCGCTCCGGTTAAAATCGCGGACAACGTCTGGATCGGCATGAACGCTGTGATTTTGAAAGGCGTCACCATCGGCGAAAATTCAGTTATAGCTGCAGGCTCTGTGGTCACTAAAAGCGTTGAACCAAATACCGTCGTCGCCGGAAATCCCGCGGTTGTAGTGAAGAAGTTCTAGCACCACGAAGACCACAGAGGACACGAAGATGGAATTTGATGAGTTATCGCGCAGTGTAATTGGATGCACGATCGAAGTGCACCGCAACCTCGGACCGGGTTTACTCGAATCAACGTACCGTCAGTGCTCGGCGTGCGAACTATCGCATGCCGGGATCCTATTTCAGATGGAGGTGCCGCTACCAGTTCGATACAAAGACATCTTGCTCGATTGCGGCTATCGCATCGACTTGCTCGTGCGTAGTGAAGTGATCGTCGAGATCAAAAGCGTTGAAGCGCTTCTTCCAATCCACCAGGCGCAAATCCTTACATACATGCGGCTCGCTAACGTTCCCATTGAGTTGCTTATCAATTTCAATGTCACAAGGCTGCAGACCGGCATCAAGCGGTTCGTCTTGTAATTCTTCGTGCTCTTCGTGTCCTTCGTGGTTTCAAAATGAAACGCAAGCGCGTCGTGGTGATGGGCTTCATGGGCTCGATGCCCATCGCAGGCGTGATCTGGCAGCATATTCATTACATCGTAGGGCTGCAGCGCCTTCGTCACGACGTGTATTACATCGAAGATTCGGCGCGGCTTCCCTACAACCCGGAAACTTTCGAAGTAACAGATGAGTTCGATTACGCGGCGAAAGTTCTTAGCCGTTTAGCGGGCGAGTTTGATTTCAAAAATCGCTGGGCATTTTGCGCACGATATTTGCCAGGCAATCCAACTGCCGGCCTGTCGCTAAAAAAGATACGGCAACTCTATCGCGAGGCTGATGCGATCCTGAACGTTTGCGGCACACAGGAATTCAATGACGATTTACTTGTTTCGGATCGCATCCTTTACGTCGAGAGCGACCCTGGCGTTGAGCAAATCAAGATCGACCAGGGCGTGAAATCGACGATCGAATATCTGCGGCGGCATCGCGCTCTTTTTACATTTGGCGAAAACGTCGGAACGAAAACTTTTCCAGTTCCGACGCATGGATTCAAATGGCTCCCGACCCGGCAGCCGGTGGTGACCGATTTGTGGAAAACAAAGCGAACTCCTTCGGATGTTGCAGTTTTTACATCAGTAGCAAATTGGTCCACGAGCGGCTTGAAAGATATTTCGTGGCGGGGACAGAAATACCTTTGGAGCAAGTCGCGCGAATTTCTGCGGTTCATCTCAGCGCCAAAAAGAGCCGGCGAAACATTTGAACTGGCGACAAACATCGAACACACCGCGACCCACAGAAAATTTGAGCGCAACGGCTGGCGCCTACGATGCCCGCTACAAATGAGCGTC
>QHOV01000095.1 GCA_003218885.1 Verrucomicrobiota bacterium
GAATCTGTTCGCGGGTACGCAAGCGAAGTGTATTCCCGGAAACCTCGCTCTCGATGTAAGGAAAAAGATTTTGGTCTGTCTTAATGCGCAGGGTAGGGGGTCCATTTTGCCAATTGATTACAAATGCGCCGCTGGCTTGGATGTTGGCAAAGGCGTTAATTTTGCGGTCGTCGATTTTGATATGTCCGTTGCCTCGAACGCCAGGCAACCAGCATCCGGCGACAAGAGCCAGACATCCGGCAAGAACTGCAATCGGGATTTTCTTCATGCGAAATAGGATTCTGTTATTTCGATGCGGCGGTGGATCAGTTTGGATTCAGAAAAAAAATCTTGGAAAGGCGATCTCAAGGTCGCCCCACGGCGGACCCTCCTTCGGCAAGCATACGGCGGGCGAGCTGGAGACCGCCGCTCCTTGTTCATTTGACAATTTTCAGCTTCACTGCATCCACTAAAACGTCATCGACATAAAATTCCACCCGGTAATCGCCTGGTGCCCAGCCATCTTCAGGTCGGGTCAGCGTGAACACTCCGTGCGCGATCGGGCTTTCGGCGACAGCGGAGACTTCGTCCACCTTGTAATCTTGAGGAAAATCCTCGCCGATGTTCTCGGCGATCCAGACGGCCTTGATCTTTGCGCCTTTTCGCAACCGTTGGCCCTGCCAGCGAACGTAAATCTGTGACGTGCTTGACGAAAAAGTCGTAATCGGATTTCCGAATTGCTCCTTTGCAAGCTGGAGCAAATCGCCATTGGCAGCCCGCATCGCCGTCACATCTTTAACGATGCCAACGCCTATTGCGAACCAACGATCGATTGTCATGCGGCTCGGTGATGTCTGCTCCCCATAAATGCGGAATGCATGAAAATTACCAGCCGGTACGCGAATATCTTCCTCACCGACGACCTCGTAATGCTGACGAACTGATGCTTCGCCTGCCTTTCCGTTGAAATCCCAGCTGGCACCCTTCTTGAGCGGAGCAGCGATCATCGTTTGTGGCGAATCAAACTTAACCAGCTCGCCGTCCAGATTAATCCGCGCCCGGCAAACGATACCATGGTCATCGACGGTCAGCAGGTCCGCATTCGTAATTACGCCGGCTCGGTGCATTTCGAACTTGAGAAGATCTTTCCCATCGACATTCTCCGTCCCATTGATGCGATACAAAACTCGCAGGCGGATTTTGCCATCGGCGTCCGGTTTGGCGTCAGGAATTTTAAGGCCCTTGCCGATTTCTTCGGTCATGTTGTATCGCCAGCTCGTTCCATCTGCGGTGGGCATCAATGAAGCGGCTACTTCCGAAGCAATCGTGATGGAATAAAAGGCGACAGCGCAGATCTTTTTCACGAAGGCTAAGTCGCACGCTTGTATTGGATCGACAAGGCGCGGCGGTCTCTAGTCCGCCGCCTCTCAGAAAATGATGCCTTCACAGCTGTCAATCTTGAAATCGACGGCTATCCAAGCGGTGGCTCCCTTGGTTGGATCGGCGATTGGAGACCGCCGCTCCTTGCTTTATGATTCTCAGATGCCGCGAATGATCACACTGCTTTTGTGGATCCTCTGCGTGCCTGCCATTGCAGCCGGTACGCTGAAATCTGAGCGGCATATAGTCGTAGTCGTCTGGGACGGGATGCGACCGGATTTTGTCAGCGAAAAAAACACCCCGGCGCTTTATAAGCTTTCGCATGATGGAGTCATTTTTCGCAATCACCATGCCGTTTACCCCAGCGCGACGATGGTCAATGGGACCGTGCTCGTCACCGGTGTTTATCCCAGCGAGAGCGGAATTATCGCAAACCACGTATATCGGCCGGAAATCGATCTCAACCACACAATCGATGTTGAGATTCCAGCAGTAGTGAAGAAGGGAGACGAATTGTCGGGCGGCAAATACATTTCCGTCCCAACCATCGCCGAACTCGTCCAGCGTGCAGGCGGGCGCACGGTAATTGCGACGGCTAAAACTGTTGGGCTTTTATTGGATCGACATCGTGATCGTGCACGCGCGACCAAGAGCGTCGCCTTGTTCGCGGGCAATTCATTCCAGGCTGGAATTCTCGGTCCGATTATCGAAACGCTTCGTCCGTTTCCACCTTATCATTTGCAACAGGACGCCTGGACGACGAAGGCACTGACCGATTTCTTTTGGAAAGATGGGCTACCGGTTCTTTCGATTCTTTGGCTCGGCGAGCCAGATCTTACCCAACACGAATCCGCGCCGGGCGCATCGGCGGCGCTTGCCGCTATCAAGTCCGCTGATGAAAATCTCGCGGCTGTGCTCGCGGCGTTAGATCAGCGAGATGCGCGCGGAACAACAGACATGTTTGTGGTTTCCGATCATGGTTTTTCCACGATCGAGCGCTCAATCGATTTGCGAAAAATCCTGAATGATGCCGGTTTCGTCGCGAAGACCGAATTCGAACGCCAGCCGGAACCTGGAGAGATCATGCTAGCCGGCAACGGCGGGAGCGTTCTTTTCTATGTTGTCGGGCATGATGAGAAGCTGATTCATCGTCTCGTTGAGTTTTTGCAGCAATCCGATTTTACCGGCGTAGTTTTCACGAAAGAACCGATGGAAGGGACGTTCACGCTGGAGCAAGCGAAGATGGATCGGCCTGAGCCGGATCACAGACCCGATGCCGTGATGTCTTTTCGCTGGAACGATTCGAAAAATCAATTCGGGATTCCGGGAATGATCGACGCCGATTGGCAGCGAGGAGCAGGCAAGGGAACCCACGCCACGCTCAGCCGCTTTGACATGCACAACATGTTGATCGCCGCCGGCCCGGACTTTCGCCGAGGCCAAACGGATGATTTAGCAACAGGCAATATCGATCTTGCCCCGACAATCCTGCGCATTCTGGCAATGACGCCGCCACATCAAATGAATGGCAGAGTTTTGTTCGAAGCGGTCGCGAATCTCAACGAGCCAGCGCCCAAAGCGGAAAGCAAGACAATCGAAGCTACAAAAGACTTTCGATCCGGCACGTGGCGGCAATCACTCAAAATCTCACGCGTGGGCTCAACCATCTATCTCGACGAAGGCAACGGTACGTTTACGCCGAAATAGCAAACGGCGGCTTCCAATTCGCGATTTGTTGTAGCCGGGGGCGATGACCCCGGTCTTTCAAGTATTAGCACTATCGATTCGCTCTCTCGTTGCGTTTTTGCTCTCTTCGTGTCATCCGCGTGATCCGCGTAATTCGCGGTTCAAAAGTTTTTTCACCTTTTTCCAAACTTCGCCGCGAAAATCTGGTGAAAATTGTGGAAGGAGCAAAACATATAAAAATCCTGACAAATTCGCGTCATTGATCACGACTCATTGAAGGCGTCTGCGCACTCGTGCTCGTATCGGGAACACCGAATGCTGCCAGATTCAAGACGATCATAACGAGCGCGAAGAGATACAGCCCCATCAGTAATCCTATCGCAGCGTGCATCGCCAGAATACAAACCAGCCAAACGAGGCGAGTCTTTTTCATCCAAATGAAAACTGGGTAACTCACTTCGAGCAGGCAGATTGAAATTCCAAGCGCAGGCAGAGCGTATTTGAAGCGAACAAGAATATCCGGCGGAACAAGGTTAAAAGGCGGCCGAATCAGCGAGCGCCAGAGATTGGAACCGTTCCACCAGCCGTTGCCGAGACATTTCGCCAGTCCGCCAATGAAGTAAACAAAACATAGTTGGAGCTGTAGGACGCGCCGCCAAAAACCCAAAAGCTGCGGATTTTTCGGTTTTGTTTTAACCACCCAGTGATCAAAGGAGTAGCGGTCTGGCAGTGGAGACAACATTAAGTAGAACAGTGCCGTCGTCATGAAACTATCGGCGCCGTAGGCCAGTAGCCCTCCACTTTCTGCGGCGCAGAGGTGCAGAAACCAGGCGACAATCGCCGCAGGGCGGCACAAGAGTCCCAGTAACAAAAAGCAGCCCGCGGAAAGCAGGCAAGCCCAGGCAACACTTAGCACGGTTTCTTCACTCAGGTTGACGCTGCGACCCAGAGCGACCAGCCAGCCGAGCTTCGGAATCAATAGACTGTCGAAAGAGGTAATTGCTTCGCCAACTTCCCGACCGACAAGACCCTTGCCACTGCTCGCGAACAGATAGTGCCAGTCGCTCCTAAGGAAGAGCGCATAGGCAACCATTTGCAACCCCAAACCGATCCGTAAAACTGCAAGCCACGCGTCCGTTTCCCGCGGAAACAGAAAGTGCATCGAGCGTTCCCACCACCCTTCCAGCGAAATCATGACCTATGTGCTTTTGGATTAGATGATCTATTGACAACTACAGGGAGAACCGGGAGTGAGAGGATGATTTACCACGGGGTGCACGGAGTAACGCGCCCTACCAACGAAGAAAACGTATCTTAGCAAAGCGGGCAGTCCTCTGCCCGCCGCTTCCTCTACTGCTTTTGCTCATCACGCAGGCTGAAATCGAAGCTGAACATTGGTTGAAATGTGTCTGCCTTGCCATGCTCGAACTCAGTCATGCCAGGTGGAGTTACGGACCCAAAAACGGCGCGAATCTTTTTCACGTCGGGATGCTCCCGCCAGACGGAGAACGCCAGTCTTTTCACGAGTGCCTCTCGGACCGGCTCGTAGCGCTCCTCGGCCAACCTGTCTAATAAGCTTTCCAATCGCAGTGCGGCGGCTCTGCTGCGCACACGCGGCGATTCGTATTCCACGCGTCCGTCGTCGTAAAACAGCTCGAGGCTCAATCGGTGGTGACCGGGAACGTTGGGAGCAAAAAAAGTATAGCCAGCCTGGATTCCGGCAGCATGCAGATAGGTCGCGATGCCGCGTCGGATCGGATTCGACCCCCGCGCCTCTTTTCCCAGGCACCACGTGGCAACTATCTCACCCCTGCGTGCGTACTCGTTGCAAATTGCGGGTAAAATCGTTGACCCTTGCGCTATCAACCAGAATACTCCCGCAAGGCAGACCGCGGTGATCAAAAAGAAGTGTATTCCAAACCACGCCGCGTGAATTCGCTTTGAAGACATGTCATGAAAACGGTGTGGTCAGGGAACCGCTGGTTTGTGAAAAACGGTGGCGTGATCCGCGACGCGTAAATTTTCTTAAGGAAAAAGTTTAAGAAAATTCGTTCTTTTTCCGAAACTTCATTCCGCCGTTTCCGTAGGAGAGTAGTAGAGGAATAAGAATTAACGAGAACCCATGTGGCCACCGCTTCGGTACACAATACAGCCAGTCCCGACCTCGGGACTGGCACCCTGTTCCGTTGCTAATCAGCCGGTTAAAGCGTCGCTGCGACTGATTTCAAGTTTTCAGTCGCCACGTTACTGTCGCCGGTTGGGAGGACCAACTCAACGAACCAAGCACCGTTTGCGCGATTGTTAGCGTAGTCGCCGATTGGAAGGACCAACTCAACAAACCAGGCACCATTTGTGCGCTGATCCGCGTAGAACGTTGTGCTGTTGTCCGTTCGAATGCTCTTCAATGTCAAAGAACTTTGGTTCTGAGTGGGCGCTTGTATAGCCAGGGTGCTAACCCCGACAACTGCTGCTGTTACCAGCATTGCCGCGACCAACCGTTTGATGATGCTAGCTGAGTATTTTTTCATAAACTGGCCTTTACAGACATTGTGAGTAACTGTCAAGCACAAAAACCCGCCACTCTTATATTTAGCGCTGCGGTGCGAATCATCCGGCTTCGGCGACGCGTCTGCCATTGTCCTGTGGGAAAACCGGTCCACATCTGTGCCGGGCGGTTTCGCGAACCCTTCTGAGTGCGCGTGTCCGGCAGTGCGGAATGTTATTTCGGTGCGAGCGAAGCGACGATCGCTTCAAATCGGGGATCACCTCGTAGGGGGTCCCAAAGCGGATGTAGTCGCAAATAACCGTAGCTGATGTGGCTGCCCGGCAGGTACGTTGTCTCAGCCAATCTCTGGACAGCGCGATCTTTGTCACCGGCCCACGCGTAAATCACAGCAAGATATCGCACGAGCGTTGCACCCTCGATGGCATTTTTGCTAACCGGCGTCAACTCAACTGCGCGTTCGCCTTCGCGAATCGCATCCTCCGTGTTCCCGAGCACGGCATTAACCACACCGAGCGCACAAACTGCAGCCGCATCGTCCGGTTGATTCCGCACCGTTTCGCCGAGTTCTTTTCGCGCGCTTTCAAAGCGCGCACGAGCTGCCGACTTATCACCACGCACCCGAGCGGCAAGACCCTCGCACCAGCCGTTAGGGAATGGAATGGTTTCGTCAAAGCACCCACCGTTATCCATATTGGACAACGCGCGCTGGACCCCAACGGAATCGCGTTCGCGCAAGAGGACCACCAGCCACGGATTAACAAAGCCAAGCGCGGCGTTCGCGTCATCCGCCAAAATTGCGTCAATCCTCGTTTCGAAAGCTTTCGGGTCTGCACGATCCTCCAGATCGACCAATGCGCGTCGCGCTCCGCTCGGAACGTCTTTTGGAGCGATTGCCAGCACGCGATCAAGAGTCGCAGCCATCTCTTTGTAGCGGCCCAACGCCTCGTATGTAAGGGCGATTTGCTGGAGCACAGAAAAATCCCGGGGATTCAGCTGTAACGCCTGCGTCATTTCCTCAAGCGATTTCTCCCAGCGACCTTGACGCCGGTCAATGTACCCGGCCAAAAGTGGAATCCGCGATTCGTTCGGCAACGTCAAGCGAGCAAGCACCAGCTCCTGCCTGGCGCGATCATAATCCCGGTACGCATAATAATAATGGTGAGCGAGAGCCAAATGGGTTTCTCCCAATTCGGGGCGTAGCTGCTGGAGCGACTGAATCACTGTTTCAGCCAATTTCAGACGCGCATCGGTGTGGTCGAAGCCGCCAAAAAATATTCGGTCATGCGCTCCCGCTAACTGGCAATAGGCGTCAAAGAACGACGGGTCGCGCGCCACCGCCTGATCAAGCAGTTGAACCGCCTGAAACAGATCTTCCTTTTGTCGTGTGCTCAATGAGATGTCATATAGTAAGCTTTTGGCTCGCAGATACGCGTCATACGAAATCAGATCCGAGGTTCGTACCTCTTGAAGAGCAGTTTTCGCCGCGGGTGAAACGCCGACTCCCAGCTTGTCTGCGATTTTCTGCGCGATCTCGCTCTGAAGCGTAAACACACCGCTCAAGTTTCGATCGTATTGCTCCGCCCACACGCGAGCGTTTTTGCGCGTATCAATGAGTTCGGCATTTACGTGTATAATGCCCGCTTTTGTTTGTACGTTTCCCTTCAGCACGTAAGCGACATTCAACGCGCGGCCGATTTCCTGCGTGTCGCGCGCACTGCGGTAGTTGGCGACACTGTTGTGGTTGATCACCTTCAGATCGGCCACTTTCGCCAGCTTAGTGGAAACGCCGTCGTAAACGCCGCCGGCGAAAAACGCGTTTTCTTTGTCTGGACTGAGACTTTCAAAAGGTAACACAGCGATGCCAGCTGGCGGGTCACTGTTCTCAGGAGCCACTTCGCCCTTCCAAATCAGTATGCCGACGGCCGTTCCCAGCGTCAGCAAAAGCGCGGCCATTCCGGCAACAATTGGATTGCGTCGCGACCACCGCCAGAGACGCACCGGCGGCGAAACTGGCCGCGCGACAATGGAATGGCCGTGGAGCCAGCGTTCAAGATCTTCGGCCAGCTCGCCAGCTGAGCGATAACGCGCGTGTGGCTCGCGTTCCAAACATTTCGCACAGATTGTTTCCAGATCGCGATCAAGAGCTGGCGCCAGGCTGCGCAATTTGGGCGCGGGTTTTTCAGTCGCCTGCTGAATGACCTTCAGCGCGTGCTCACCTATGAATGGCGGTCGACCACTTAAAAGGTGGAACAGAATCGCACCCAAACCATAAATATCAGCCGCGGGCGTAAGCTTACTCGCCGACCCGTTCACTTGTTCGGGCGCGATGTAGCCTGGCGTCCCGAAAATGCTGGGTGTGCGCGTCAAATCGCTCATTGGCTCCAGCCATTTTGCCAATCCGAAATCGCTGACTTGCGGTTCGCTGTGGCCGTCCAGTAAAATATTTCCCGGTTTGAGATCGCGATGGAGGATTCCCTCGCCATGGGCGTATTGCAGCGCGCGCGCCACCTTGGCCATCAACGCAACAGCGCGACGCGGCTCCCTGCGCAATGCGGGGACCGCTTCGAGCAAACTGCCGCCGCCGGCAAACTTCATGCTGAAGAAGGGCAGCCCCTCTTCGCTCTCGCTTACTTCATAAATCGGCAGAATGTTCGGGTGATCGAGCTTGGCCGCAGCCTGAGCTTCGCGCCGAAAGCGCATCAGCGTCTCCCGCGAATCGGCGTGGCACGATAAAATGCGCTTCAGCGCAACGATGCGGCGCGAATGCCGTTGGCGCGCCCGATAAATCACGCCCATTCCGCCGCGGCCGATTTCTTCCAGAATCTGATAATTGCCTAACAGCCAATCCGCGTCAGGTCCGTGAATTCTGCTGAGCAGATCATCCAGCGTTTCCTCGGCCTGTGCGTGGTCGCCGTTGCTGTCAACACCTGTGGAAAGAAGACAATTTAGACAAAGACCGCGACCAACGCGCGATGCCGAGCCACACTTTACGCAGCTGCCCGACTCATTCTGAAGATGGAGGGAAACGGAACCGGCGGGCGAGCTCATGAAGGGGATTCCGATGCTAGATCGAGTCTGAATAGTTGCAAGTCTAAAATTGAGAAATCTTTAGACTTTTTTACTCGATGTCGATGATTAGCTCCTTCCTGCGTGCGAACAATTAGTTCAAAACATTTCGTCGAAATATAGGATCAGCGCGCTGGATGATCATTTCATCGGGCAAAGTCCTGCAAGCCAAATTTCGCCGATGCGCGTGTTTTTGCTTCCCTTGGTAGGGCGCGTCACTCCGTGCGCGCCGCCACGGTGAAGAGTTTGCCGGGGGAAGACGCTATTGCGAGACGGACAGGGCCGCGCAAAGATAGCGCAATTCGTCGTCGATCTCCTTAGCCCCTACGGTTTGGGCGACTTCTTTGCGGAGCAGATTGCGATAACGGTCACGCAACCGGTGCACGAGTCTTTTCACTGCCGTTTCCTCAAGGCCGAGTATCCTGGCAAATGTTGCGTACGATACATCTTCTCTCTCCGCAGCGAGACAACTACTCAGCACATCAAAGACGCGTCGTCGGCCGCGCTTTTCGCACTCATCGCCCAATTGCCGTAGCGCGCGCTCTACCACTGTCGCCGCCCAGCGCACGTCGAAGATTCTTTCTGGCGACCAGTTGTCCGATTCCTGCTTCGGAATCGACAAGTGAGATGGCGCCTCTGCCATCCAATCATCCCAGGAAACGAAACGCAGGTCACCTCCGCGTTTGCGCGCGGAACGCTTATCGACTTCGTCATGCAAAAAACGCTGCAACGCCTTGAGCAGAAGTGACCGGAACCTCCCTCTGTTTCGATCAGCAGACTGAAGGAGACGGCCTTTGACCACCTTGGCAAAAAAGTCCTGAGTCAAATCCTGTGCGTCGGGAACGGAGCGGCCCTGGCGGCAGATGAAAGCGAAGACTGGTCGCCAGTAAATTTTGCAAAGCTCAGCAAGTGCAGCTTGCGCCTCCGCGTCATCGCTTCCAGAGTCTGCGCAGGACAAAACGATGCTCCAGCGTGTCGTCTTGAACTGAGCACCGCGGCGGCCGTCAAGGGGGGTGTCCGTTTTCACAGCAGCCGATCATCTCATTTTCGCGGTTGTTACGCAAGTCTGATGATAAAACCGCTGCCGAGTCCCTGGATTGTCGGGCCAAGACCCGAGTTTTTCCATCTCTGTCGGCAGCGATTGAGGTGAGATTTCGCAACTTTTTTCGAAACTTCACCCAAAAAAATCCTAAGAAGATAGTGATTAACCCTTAACCGCCGTATTCCGATGAGTTGGATCACCGTCGCTTGGTCAATGAATGCAGCGGCCTGTTTGACCCTTGCGGGCATTTATTTCGTGGTTTGGTCTAAACAGCGCGACAGCTGGGTGCATCTGTTGTTTTCATGTATTGCCCTTTCCGCGGCGGCGATTGCGGCGTTGGAATTGCAGCTCGTCCACGCCGAAACGCCGAAGGCATATGGCGCAATTTTACGTTGGCGTCAGCTACCTGTATGGACACTTGTGCTGTCGCTGGTGGGTTTCACGCGATTGTATCTTCGCGCGGGCCGACCATGGCTGGCTTGGAGTGCCTGCGGGTTACGGACTGTAGTTCTCGTACTCAATTTCGTTTTTACACCGAACCTGCACTACCGGGAAATCACCACTCTGCGGCAGTTAGCATGGGGCGGGGAGATGGCTTCGGTTCCATTGGGCACTCCGAACCCGTGGAGTCTGATCAGCGAGATCACTTTGCTGCTGCTTCTAGCATTTTTTGTTGATGCCAGCATTACCGCTTGGCGCCATGGCGAGCGCAAACGCGCCTTGATGGTTGGCGGCAACATTCTTTTCTTCGGCACGATCGTGGCGGCACAAGTGGCGCTGGTGGTATGGGGAGTCATCCAAGTTCCGTTTTTCTCCAGCTTCGCATATTTGGGCATTGTCGCCGCGCTTGGTTACGAATTGAGCCACGATATGATTCGAACGGTACGACTCGCGCATGAATTGGAGCTCACCGAGAAGAGACTGACTTTGACCGCCGATTCGACTGGAGTCGGACTATGGGAGTGGGACTTAAACAAAAATGAAATCTGGGTTACACCCAACCGACGTGCTCAGTTGGGCCTCCCTGCATCGGGGAAGATCACGTTCGAACATCTCATCTCTCGATGGTACCCCGACGACCGCGAACAAGTCCGGCTGGCGCTCAAGGAGGCGGTCGAAAACGGGCGAGATTACGATGTTGAGTTTCGCATTGTGCTTACTGACGGAAGCGTGCGCTGGATTGAATCGCGTGGCCGCGTGCAGGTAAACAAAGACGGAAAACCGAGGCGCCTGTTAGGAATCAGCATGGACGTCACTGCTCGAAGAGAGGCACGCTTGGAGACCCAACGGCTGAGGCAGCAAAGGACAGTGTTGCTAGAGAGGGAAGTTGCCGAGCGCGCACGTCTCGAACGTGAGGTGATTGAGAGTTGTGCGCGCGAACAACGGCGAATTGCGTACGATTTGCACGACGGTGTTGGACAACAATTGGTGGGCATCGCATTGAGCGCGAAACTGCTCGAGGAACAACTCCGCGCCGAACGATCCGCCGAAGCCGACAGGGCAAGTCTGATCGCGCAGCTCGCCAATGGGGCAGCCAGGCAAGTGCGGCTTACTGCGCGCACCCTCGAAGGCGCCGACGGAGTGGGAGATTTGAAAACGGCTCTCAGGTCGCTGGCCGCGAATATGAGTGAGAATTGCGGGGTTAAGGTCACGGTTAAAGCGGATTCTTCGTCTCTACCGATTAGCCCGCCTGTGGCAGCTCAACTCTACCGGGTTGCTCAGGAAGCGATGCGTAATGCCATTGAGCACGGTGCTGCTCGCGAGGTGCTGATCCAGCTCACATTCGGTGATCAGGACCTGATGCTGACGGTGCAAGATGACGGGAAAGGTTTCGACGCCAACATTAACGGCCGGGGAATGGGGCTTCGAATCATGCGCTATCGCGCGCAGTGCATCGGCGGCTCGTGCGAAGTGCACGCCGGCCCCGGTCAAGGCACCATCGTCCATTGCCGCGTGCCGTTGGAAGTGCAGCCTGCTGTTTTTGGCCTGCCATGACGCCGAAGGGAGAAAGCCATAAGAAATCGCGCACCGTCGTGGTCGAGGATCACCCGGTGCTTTGTGATGGGCTCAAACAGTTGATCAATAGTCAACCGGACCTCGCCTGTGTCGGAGTCGCGGACAACATCTCGGACGCCAAACGGCTCGTAGAGCAATGCAAACCCGATCTGATGGTTCTCGATCTGCGTTTGAAGGGCGGCGACGCGCTTGACTTCATCAAAACATTGCGGGTCGAGCATCCCGAAGTAAAGGTGCTCGTCCTTTCGCAATATGATGAGTTGATTTTCGCTGAGCGGACGCTGCGTGCCGGCGCTTCTGGTTACATCATGAAGGAGAACGCCACCGATGAAGTGCTCCGGGCAGTGCGCAAAGTTCTCGCCGGAGAATTGTATTTCAGCGAACGAGTCGCCGCGGCCATAGTGCAGAGAACGTTGCGCGAAAAACCGGACAGCTCGCGTGTCGGCGTCGAGATTCTCTCAGATCGCGAGATGCAGGTGTTTCAACTTTTGGGTGCTTCGTACAGTCCGCGTGAGATTGCCGAGCAATTTCACCTGAGCCGCAAGACCGTCGAGACCCATTGCGAAAAAATTAAGCACAAGCTAAGTCTCCACAACGCGGCCGAACTAAAGCAATTTGCGCGCAGATGGGCCATTGAGAACATGACGCCTTCTCAACCTTGGGTGACCTCCGGATCACATAACGATCGTGGAAAAAAGTAGGTAAGGCGCGTCACTCCGTGCGCGTCGGAAGGTAGGGCGTTCAGTCCTCTGCACGCCGTCTTATTTACAATTCAGGCAGCGGCGCGCACGGAGTGACGCGCTTTACCAACGAAAGCAAAACTTTCGTTGGTAATAACTCGAGTAATTACCTAGGGGCGGTTCGCATCCTCAACCTAGGTCAAAAACCAGACGCTCAATCAGCACAGCAAGTCTGGGAACTTCGCGAGGGAATTTCCGTAGAATCTTGGTGAGGTGGAAACGCTATTTTTCCAAATCAAAAATTTCACGGGCGATCGCGAGCGCGGCCGCCTGAATCACCAGCCTAAGCCCAACCCCAGCATGAGGGCTCCGCGGGGAAACCCGGAGCCCTACATGGGGCTTTGCAGCTGCAGTAAATCTAACCAAGGATAAACACTAATGAACACGAATGTGGATGTCGGGGGTCCTGCGTCAGAGGCCGGAGGTCGGCCGCTTTCGCTCTGGGGCTACTGTGAAAGTGTCGGCGAGCAACCGGCAAAAATACGAATTTTGGTGTTGGACGAGCAACCGCTGCTCCGGCACGGGATCAGCGCGTATCTCAATTCGCAGCCTGACATGATGGTGTGTGGTGAGGGGGGCAGTGTGTCAGACGCGCGAAGCAAGGTCGCCGAGTGCCAGCCGCAATTTGTGGTGACCGCGCTGCGGCTCGGCGCAGGAGACAACCTCAAATTGATCAAGGAGCTAAAAACCCAAAACCCAGCGCTGCGCATCCTGTTGTACTCCGCATTCGAAGAAAGCATTTTCGCCGAGCGCGCCATGCGCGCCGGAGCGAGTGGTTACGTGATGAAACAAGCACCCAGCGAAACGCTGGCTGTCGCGATTCGCGAGATCGTGAAGGGCGGCATTTACGTGAGCCGGGAGGTGGCCCTGAGCGCATTCCGCAAATCGCTCCAGCGGCAACGAAAAAATGATTACGCGCTGAGACCAGCTCCTTCTCTTGAAGAGTTATCCAATCGCGAGATGCACATTTTCCAGTTGCTCGGCTCAGGGCTTGGCACCCGGCAGATCGCGCAATCGTTGGGCTTGAGCGTGAAGACGATCGAGAGCCACCGGGAAAACATTAAACATAAGCTGCACGTGAGCTCCAGCGCGGAGTTGCGCGTGTGCGCCGCTAAATGGGTGGAGCAAAGACTCAGCGCGGAAGAGCCTGTTTTCCGACGCGCCGGCCGCCAACCAAAGCTGCCATCTGTCGCGCCAGTTACACCGGAAATATAAAAGATTGCTAGCTGCGCGAGGGCTTCGCGGGCAACCGCGGGGCCCTCGTTGTTTCTGTAGAAGAGCTTTTTGAGCAAGCTGCCTATGCTCCCCAGAGAATCTTTGCACGCGCCGCGTACGGCTAGCGGCGCGCACGGAGTGACGCGCCCTACCGGCGAAAGCAGGCGCAGTTCGTGCACAGCCAAGATGGCTGTGCCCCTTTAAGACCAGGTGATGAGACGCAGTTCGTGTGCCTGCATCAGGCAGGGATGCGTGGGCACGACGCGGACGCTGAACCCGTACGTGCCGCTCTCGGTCGCGGGAACGCTTCCCTCGTAAATGTAATTGCCGTCGCCATCGGCCTTACCGCTTTGATGTAGCACGCTGGCGATAGGATTACGGATGTCGCCATTGTCCAGTTCGCCGTGATACGCCTCCACGCGCACATGTTGCGGATCGACTGCGCCCAGACGCACGCGCGCCCTGATCTGTAATGATTCGCCGACCAAAATGTTTTGCCCGTCTTTGTTGCCTATCTGGACATCCGAAATTTTTACTTCCGACCAATCCTTGCGTATTTGCGTTTTCCACTGGCTTAATTGCGTGGCCGCGCCGCAGCCGTCGCGAGAAAAATTCTCGTACGCCTGGGCTGCTGGAATGTAGAGTTGTTCGGTATATTCCTTGACCATCCGCTGCGTGTTGAAGACCGGCGTGACGCTGCGAATGGATTCGCGCATCAATTGCACCCAGGCGAGGGGAAGTTTGCCGTCCGGCTTCGCGTAATACAGCGGCACGATTTGGTTCTCGAGCAATTGATAAAGACTACTGGCGTCCACTTCATTTTGAAATTCGGTGGTGCCATCGTCGATCTCAGCGCCAATGGCCCAGCCGTTGGAGCCGTTGTAGCCTTCCCGCCACCAGCCATCGAGCACGCTCAGGTTAATCCCGCCATTCGGCGCGGATTTCATCCCACTGGTGCCGCTTGCTTCCAATGGACGCAGGGGGTGGTTCAGCCAAAGATCGACTCCCTGCACGAGGCGGCGCGCGATGTAGCTGTCGTAGTCTTCCAGAAAGACGACGCGATTTTCCAAGCCGGGTTCGCGGCTGAATTTGTAAACTTCTTGGATAAGCGCTTTGCCTGCTTCATCGCGCGGATGCGCTTTGCCCGCGAAAATGAATTGCACCGGGCGAGTGGTGTCGTTCACCAATCGCTTTAATCGTTCCTTATCACTAAACAAAAGCGTGCCGCGCTTGTAAGTGGCAAAACGGCGCGCGAAACCGACGGTCAAAATTTCCGGGTCAAGAATGCGATTAACCTTGCGAATAAACTCTGGGGATTCACCCATTCGCTCACGGCGCTGTCGTTCCCGGTCGCGAACAAATTCAATCAGCCGGCGTTTGAGTTTTTGATGCGTCTCCCAAAGTTGCGCATCGTGAATATCAATGACGCCGCGCCAAAATTCCGGCTCGGTCAGGTGTTCCTCCCAGGCGCTGAGATGCTTGCGGTAAAGCGCCGCAAACTCCGGTGCCATCCAGGTCTTGGTATGAACACCGTTCGTGATGCTGGTAATTGGCACTTCGTGGACCGGAACGCCCGACCACACGTCTTTCCAAAGTGATCGAGTCACTTCTCCGTGCAATTTACTGACGCCGTTCGCGTGCCGGCTGAGACGCAGCGCGAGAATGGTCATACTGAACGGATCATTTGGATTGAGCCGTGTCTGGCCGAATGAGAACAGCTCGTCGAATGAAATGTTTAGTTCCTTGACGAATTTACCAAAATACTTCTGCATCATCTCGCGCGAGAACGAGTCCTGACCAGCGGGAACCGGAGTATGCGTGGTAAAAACGTTGGCCGCCGCGGCCACTTGCAGTGCCGAATAAAAATCGAGCTTCTTTTCCACGACATTGAGACGGATGCGTTCCAGCGCCAGAAACGCCGAATGCCCCTCGTTCATGTGAAACACATCTGGCTGAATTCCGAGCGCGCTCAGCGCTTTCACTCCACCAATCCCGAGCATGATCTCCTGACGCATGCGCATCTCGAGGTCGCCGCCGTACAGCTCGGCAGTAATTAATCGGTCTTCGGCAGTGTTTTCCGGAATATCAGTGTCGAGCAGATAGACGTTTACCCGCCCGACGCGCAATTCCCAAAGCCTGGCAAAAACGTCGCGATCCAGAATCGGCACTGAGATAAGAAACTTCGTATCGCCTCGGCGGACTTCGCGGATCGGCAGATGATAAAAATTTTGGTTGAGGTTAATCGCTCCCTGAATGCCTTCCTTATCGATCTGCTGGCGGAAATAGCCGTGCCGATAGAGAAGACCGATCGCAACGAAATTTAGATCAAGATCGCTGGCCGACTTGCAATGGTCGCCAGCGAGGATGCCCAAGCCACCGGAGTAATTCGGAATCGATTCGTGAAATCCAAATTCGGCAGAAAAATAGGCAATGGGATTTTTGATCGCGCTTCCGGCTCCGGTCTTTCCGTAGGTATCGTGGCGCCCCAGATATTTCTCGAATTCCTCAAAGACTTGCTTGAGCTCGCGCAGAAAATTCTTGTCCTGCGAAAGTTCTTCCAGCCGGGATTGCCGCGAAAGTTGCAGCATGCGGATCGGATTATGATTAGTGCGGTCCCAAAGCTCGGGATCGAGATGCCGGAACAGGCGGCGCGCGGAGGGCTCCCACGTCCACCAAAGGTTGAAACTCATCTCCCGCAGCGGCTCGAGCGCCGGTGGCAGGACGGGCGTCACATTATAAGTTTGAAAAGTCGGCATGCGGGTGAGCGTCACTGTAGCCGGGATCGGTGATCCCGGTCGACCACAGAGAACGACTTAATCAATCTCGAACGCTCTCGTGGTCAAGAAAGCTCAACTGCTAAGTCAGCCCGGTCGGCCGCCGGCGTCAACGCCCCCGGCTACACCAGACGGTGCGAGGATAAGTCCAAGAAAAAATCCGGCGATTAGTCCGCACAGATGGGCGGCCATGCTGACCTGCGGCGTCGAAAGATCGAACGCGATTTGGATCGCAACAATCATGGCAATGTTTGCCAGGCGTTGTTTGGCATGCGGTGCGTGGCGGCGTCGCATCAGAAATCCTGCCCACGCGCCGACGATGCCCATGATCGATCCCGACGCACCGACCAGCTGAACCGGTTGCATCAGACCCCTTAAGGTCAAACTCACAACGCCCGCACCGGAGGCGAGCCCTGAAATCAAATAACACACCACGAACCGGATCGTGCCGATGGATCGTTCAAGCGGCGGACCAAGAACATAAAGCGCGAAAAGGTTGAACAGCAGATGGACGAAACCTCCGTGTAAGAATAGCGCTGTGAAAAGACGCCAGTATTCGTGCTGCACTAAGACCGAGTAAGCGTCGAGCGCGCCGACCCGATGCAGAACTTCCGGATCGTTCCAGTCGCCAACAGAGATCTCGAAAAGAAAGACTATTGCATTTAGGAGTATCAATATGAGCACTGCCGGCGCACTTCGGAGCTGGCTATGCCGACGGGGACGTGCAGATTCGTACCCGATGGGAACTGAACTAAAGGCGTTTCGATGGTTTGCTTGAGATTCCAACTGGCGAAGGAATTGCAACTGACTGCGCATTTCACTCGTGGGATGCAGAATTTGAAGAGCCACCCCGAGTTTTCTGGCCGATCTGTAATTTCTCTGGGCGACGAGGTCGTTCATTTTGCGCAACCCAATTGCGGGAAGAAACAGCAGAACGAACCACGCACTGCCACCGATATATCCGGCGGCGTCACGCCAAAACAGCCAGCCCATGCCCGTAATCGCGAGAACGACGAGTGCAGCGATACGCCAGCCACGATGGGGCGCGCTGGGACGCCATGACCGAGCTAAGACTAACAGCGATGAAATCACCGCGAGAAAAAGAAAAATATGACTTAAATCCACGATATCGATCTAGCGAAAACGCGTGAAGGATTCATTAAACGTTGAACGTTGAGCGTTGGAAGTTAGTTTACCCTACAGCAAACACCCAACGTCCAATCCGGATTATGGCTATCACCGTCACTGATTATCTCGACGTCATTTCGTCCTGGTGTTTTTGGTCCGAGCCGGCATGGGCGGAATTAAAAAAGCGATACGACGGCCGCGTCGAGTTTCAGTGGAAGATCGCGTTGATGGATCCGAGTGGTTTGCCTACTTCGCGCGAGCAGGAGCAATGGTTCTATCGCCGCAGCGGAATGATGATGCGTTCGCCATTTATGCTCGATACGGACTGGTACGATCCGAGCCTGCCGGAGTGGCTTGCGCCGAATTGCGTGGCCGAAGCGGCCAAGCACTTTGGTTTTACGGATGATCGCGTTCGGCTTGCTTTGGCTTATGCGGCGTTGCGTGAAGGGAGAAAAATCGGTGCCTGGGATGTTGCGGCTCAAATCGGCGCTGAAGCGGGTCGTATCGACGCCGGAAAATTGCTGGACCGCGCGAGATCGGCGGAAGTCGAAGAGCGGGTTCGCGCGTCGACGGCTGAATTTCACGCGCTCCAGATCAGCCAACGTCCGGCGTTTGTGATCAATACCGAGATCGGTGACCGCGCGATCTTTTCGGGAGTTGTCAAACTTGAGCCGCTGACGGCTACAATCGATTCGATGCTTGATGATGCAATTGCGTACGCCGCGCACAAGGCGCATTTTGGCGAGCCCCCGACAAAGTAATCCTCATTGAGAAACTCTTCTCATTTTGTTAGGTTTACTTTGTGAAACTTGTAGGTGGCGACCTGATCGTTAGAAGATCGACACTTGATTGTTACCAGATTGATCTTGCCAGCGCAAAATTGTTGCCTACAACTTCCCTTCGGTTCGCGATTACTAATGCGGGCACTTCGTGACGGTGAATCGCATCCGTGGCGAAGTCAGAGTGCCCTGGAATCCGCCGTGGCGGATGCCGGGAATTGCGATAAACGGAAATACGGCGTTGCGGCGCACTCCCGTTCCGCCGGCCAGGAGCTTGATTTAATCTGCAACAGCAATTTCGTGTAAACGGTCGGATTCGCGCCCGCGAAGTCCGAGTTATTTTAGGATCCACAGGCGAACAGCTCGGCGTCATGAAATTGTCGGATGCCTTGCGCAAAGCCCAGGGCATTGGCCTTGATCTGGTCGAAATTGCGCCCACGGCCAATCCGCCGGTTTGCAAAATCGTCGCGCTCGGAAAGTTCCGATACGACATTTCCAAACACACCAAGGACAAAAAGCCGGCCAGCTCGAAACTGAAGGAAATCAAGTTTCGTGTTAACATCGACGAACACGATTACGTGACGAAAATCCGGCACGGTGAAGAATTCCTAGACCGCGGAAACAAGGTGCGTGTGCAGCTGCAATTTCGCGGCCGCGAAATGGCGCATCAGGAATTTGGTATGCAGCTCGTGGAAAAAGTGCGCGACGATCTTTCCAGCATGTCGCAGGTGGAAATGGAACCGAAGGTCACCGGTCGCAACATCACCATGACCCTGGCTCCACTGCCGGCGAGCCGCCGGAAACGAAAATTCACAGTGCCGCCGGAAGCGCCTGATCAAAGTGAACAAAGCAGCTCGCCGATACCGGCGTAAACTGTAATCCATACAACAGCGGCGCGGCAGCGCCACGGTAAGTGACGGCCACGATTTGGAATGCGGCCCTGTTGCGCCGCTTTGGCTCAAGGTCTTTTCTTGGCCGGCGGTGACTTTTTAGGCGCCGGGGTTGTTGGTGGCGGGGTCGGCATCTTTTCGGCTTGCTTCTGCTCCAAACGCTGTTTCCGCCCTTTCGCCTCCTGGTTGTTGGGATCGATCTTCAAGGTCTTGTCCGTCTCAGCCATCGAATTTTGAGTGTCCTCTTTTGTCTCGTAGATATAGGCGCGATAGTTGTAGTAGCGAACTTCGTTGGGTTTCAGCTTGCTGGCCTCCGAGTAATCACCCAGCGCTTTGTCGTAATCATAGACTTTCATCTCCGCTGCTGCGCGTTGCTCGTAAATGCGCGGGTCGTTCGACTTGATTTTGAGCGCTTCGGTAAAGTCCTGGATGGCCTCTTGAAACTGCTGGTTCTTCGCGGCGGCGTATCCGCGGCCTTGATAGACGGCGGCCAGTTCATCCGCGTATTTATGCTCCAGATTGGTGGCTTTGCGGAGCAGTTCGACGGCCTTATCCCAATCCTGGTTCTTGGCAGCATCCGCGCCTTCTCGGGCAAGCCTGTTTGCTTCCTGGGCCTTTTTGTTGGGTTCTGCCGGGTACACCTCCGCCGCGCAAAGCGCGAGAGCTGTAACGAGAGTAAAAACAAAAATCTTTTTCATGGTTTTCTATTGGACGTTGATCTTCTCAGACAATTCGAAACTGAGGTGAGGAATAGTTGGCTGCAATGGCAACTGTTTCAAGTCTGTTCCGGCGAAGGCGCCGGCTCAATGTCAATCTTTGGCTCAGGCTCCGGTGTGGCCGGCGAACTGGGCCCAGGCTCATCGACCCGCATAATGCGCACCGCGCGGCCGGTGGTCTGATCAATCTCGATGAGCGCTCCGCGCAAACGCACCTCGCCACTAGCTACCGGGAATGATGCCGGCAGATTCGAGATGAATCGGTTCATGATCGGATCGATGGCGCGCCCGAGGATGGAGTTCACCGGGCCGCACATTCCTGCGTCGCACAAAAAAGCCGTGCCGCCGGGGAAGATTTGCTCGTCCGCTGTCTGAACATGCGTGTGCGTACCGATCACAGCCGACACCTTCCCGTCGAGAAATCGCCCCAGCGCAATTTTCTCGCTGGTCGTTTCGCCGTGCGCATCGACGATGATGTTCTCAGTCTCACTGCGCATCTTGGTCACTGCTGCTTCGACGGCACGGAACGGGTTTTCCAAAATCGGCTGCATAAACGTGCGCGCTTGCACGTTGATCACACCGATTTTCCCCTTGGCCGTTTCCAGGATGATCGATCCGCTTCCCGGCGCGCCATCGGGATAATTCACCGGGCGCAATAAACGCGGTTCGGTGTCGATGAATGAGAGAATCTCTTTCTGGTCCCAAATATGATCGCCTGTCGTGATGACCGAAACACCGGCCCGCAAAAGGTCGATGGTGATTTTTCCAGTTATTCCCCGGCCGCCGGCTGCGTTTTCGCCGTTCACGATGATGAAATCCAAAGCGTATTTATCCTTCAGCTCGGGCAGCCGGGTAATGACCGCAGTGCGCCCAGGCGCACCGACAACGTCGCCAAGAAAAAGAACGGTTAGCATTCTGCGACCATCGTATTAAAGAGGGTTCAAACGTCGATGTTTCATTTCAAAAAAGTGCAGAGGCAGCTGGCCGTTCTCACGCTTTGCTTGTCGATTTTTCCGCTGGTTCTGCATGCGGCGGACAACGTCAGCGTTCTCGGCAGCAAACCGAAATGGAGCGTGCTCGAGAAGTATCAGGAAACGATTACTCACGATGAATTTACCCGGCTGATACAGGATGTTTATTGCGCGCACGGATTTGCTCCCGATTTGATCGAAATAAATGAGAAGACCGCGCGCGTCCTGATGAACCGCGAGACGCAGAAGTCCTTCACGCTGCGATTTGCGGAGAATCCCGCGACTGCGGGACGCCAACCAGTGCCGCGGCTTTGGCGGCCAGCAAAATCATTAACCCCAGTCAGACCTGAGAAACCGCTTTTCGGTTTGAAAATCGCACTCGATCCTGGTCATCTGGGCGGCAAATGGGCAAAGATGGAGGAGCGCTGGTTTCAGGTGGGTAACAGCGCGCCGGTCCAGGAAGGCGATCTCGCGTTGCGCGTGGCGCGATTGTTGGCCCCGCGATTGCGTGAACTCGGCGCCAAAGTTTTCTTTGTGCGGAATAGTAACGAACCGATCACGTCGAAACGTCCTAATGATTTTCGTGAGCTCGCCAGAAAAATTTTGATCAAAAATGGCGTGCCACATCCGCGCGCCGACGTTCTTGATCCAAACGATCCTGCGAAAGAACAAACCATCCGCTGGCAGAGCGAAATTTTATTCTACCGTTATAGCGAGATTCGACGCCGGGCGGCGCTGGTAAACTTCAAATTGCATCCCGATCTTGTGCTTTGTTTGCACTTTAACGCTGAAGGCTGGGGCGACCCAAACAATCCGAGCTTGACCGACGCCAATCATCTGCACCTGCTCGTGAACGGATCCTATTTGGCAGAGGAACTCGAATTTAATGACGAACGTTTCGAAATGATTCGGCGGCTTTTGAGCCGCGCTTACGACGAGGAGTTGCCATTAGCGGACACGATTGCGCTGGCAATGGCTCGCGACACTGGGCTTCCGCCTTATGAATATCCCACCACCAACACAACGACCAAAGTCGGAACGAGCGGTTACGTGTATGCGCGCAATTTGCTGGCCACGCGGCTTTATCGTTGTCCGGTCGTTTATTGCGAGCCGTACGTGATGAACAGCAAGGACGTCTTCGCTCGGATTCAGGCCGGTGATTACGAAGGAGTGCGCAACGTCAACGGCGTCGAACGGAAAAGTATCTTCCGCGAATACGCCGACAGCGTGGTAGAGGGATTGGTCAATTATTATTCGGGAGCGCGTTGTAGCCGGGATCGTTGATCCCGCCCGCCGGAGTCACCGACTCCGGCTACAGTTGTGTTACCGCTTCGCGGATATCGTCGAGCGTTACGTCGTTTGCGAGATGCGCAGCGCCGACTCTCGGCGTCACGACGAATCGGACTTTTCCGCCTTCGAATTTTTTGTCCAACTTCAGTGCGTCGAAGACCTTTTCGCGCGGGAAATTTTTCGGCAACGTCGTGGGCAACTCGAACTGCCTGAGAAGATCGACAATTGCATCGCGTTGATCCGGCGCCAGCCCAGCCCTTCTAATGGAAATTGCGCACGCGGCGACAATTCCAAGGCTCAGCGCTTCTCCGTGAAGAAACCTGCGATAATCGCCCGCGCGCTCAATCGCGTGACCAACCGTATGACCGAAATTCAGAAGCGCGCGCTCGCCCGTCCGGTCGCTCTCGTCCCGCGCGACGATCTTTGATTTAATCGCAATGTTGCGCTTGATCAGCGATTCTAGGGCGAGCGATCGCCGCGGCGACCTTGCCCTCCAGGATTGAAGCTTCCGGAACATTTTGTCGTCGGCGATGACGGCATGCTTGATGATCTCGGCGAAGCCTTGATTGAATTCGCGCGGGGGCAGCGTTTTTAAAACATCGAGGTCATCAATCACGAGCAATGGATGGTGCACAGCGCCGATCAAATTTTTCCCATCGTGTGTGTTCACCCCTGTTTTTCCGCCGATAGAGCTATCGACCATCCCCAGTAGCGTCGTGGGAATCTGGACATGCGGAATGCCGCGACGATAAATCGCAGCGACGAATCCAGAGATGTCGCCAACCATTCCGCCGCCTAAGCCAATCACAAACGATTGCCGGTCCAAACCTGCAGCAATCATTTTGTCGCAAATCGCGCCTGCTTGCTGCAGGGTTTTCGATTTCTCGCCAGATGGGATCGTGATTAGCGTCAGGCGAAAACCTGCTGCTGTTAAGCTCTTCTCGACGCGATCAGCGAACAGGGACGCGATAGCGGTGCTTATCAAAAAGGACGGCAGTGCTGGAAACCCGTTCTTCTATTGCGTCGGGTTCCAATGTTTCAAGCCGAGCGGATTCGATGTGGTGTCTTTAAATGTGCCAACCGTAGTGGCCGGACCGAACTGCATGGTTTCGACGTGCAAGTCGCAGAATAGCGCATTAATTTGCCTGCCATTGCTTTGCGGGCCGGTAGTCATTCCTGCGCCCCCCCCTGGCTGAAGATTGGGCACGAATGGTGCCGCTGCGGCAATGCCTGTCCACGAAGTCGTGAGGGCAGGATTTCCATTGTAATTAGGCGCCATCAGAATTGTGGAAGAGGGTGATACCACCCTTGCCATGTTGGCATTTATCAAGTCGTACATGTTTTGGTTAATGCCGTAGCTAACTGGCGCACTGTCCGTTTCGGTAGCGGGTCGCCTGTCAAAAGGCGATTTGAAAATTTTTCTACTAGCGAGGTATTTCGGATAAATGACCGTGCTTGCGTTCGTGCCAGTTCCCGGCAGAGCATTGATTACGGGAAGAATGCCATCCTTATCGTTGAGGTACGTTTGCATGCCGAGTCCTACTTGGCGCAGGCCATTCAGGTCTTGCGTCGCTCTCGCGCGCTGCGAAATGGTGATGTAAACCGGATACGTCAGCGACATCATGATCGCGATGACCCCCAGGACGACGATCATCTCGAGGAGGGTGAAAGCGCGGAAGCGATTCTTGGCCATCTGTCTTTTCACTCGAGCGCCACAATATTGGCTCCGGCCAAAGATTGAAAGCAAAAAAAAGCATCCCGCCGCAAGATTGCTTGACAAAGGATTTTCTATTTTGTGTATGTAGATCATGCCAGACGAAGAGCCAAGTCCACCTCCGCCTTCTCCAAGGCCCGAGCCCGAAACAGGCGCGAAGCCCACATCAACCGGTTTGCCTTCGAACGTGGCTGCGGCGATTGCCTGTATTCCACTAATCGGCGGCATCATCTTCTACATTCTGGAAAAGCGTGACGGTTTCGTGCGTTTCTACGCCATGCAGTCAATCATTTTTGGCTGCGCCTGGTTTCTCTTCAACATTGTCTCTGCTGTCGTGCACGTGGTGTTTGGCGCAATCCCGGGCATCGGCGGCATCCTGGTATTTTTCTGGGCTATTATCGCGGCGCTGGTGCATCTGGCGTTTTTGGTGATCATGATTATCACCATCGTAAAAGCCTTTACCGGCGTGCGCTGGGACATTCCCTACATCGGGCCGGTTGCGCGCAGACAGGTAGAAAGCGCGCCCTAAAAAAATGTGGGAGCGGCCTTAGTGCCGCGATAATCGGGACACTAAGGTCCCTCCCACTTTGGTTTCTCCTAGCAGCTTCACCACGACCTCAGTCAAAATCAGCTCATGATCGAGCTGTGTGGTGACAAGCTGACGGTTTGCTTCCAAACACGCCTGCATGCCCTCGATTAATTGGTTGGTCTCAAAGCGATCTGCGTGCTGCGCAGCGATTCCCAGCGCGTAGGCATTGATCGAGCCGTCCTTCTTGCGGGGCAAATGTTCCGTTGCTTTTGCCGGCAACCGGTTGATGGCAGAAATAAACTGGAACGGCGAATGCGGTGGCCGCAAGCGATGCCGTTCCATCAGATCTTTGGCGAGCAGCAAATTCCGGATCGTCGGGACGATTGCTACCAACAAAATACCGACGGCACTTTCGCCGTGATCCAACAAGCGTCGCACCAGCGTCAGCGCGAGTTCAAGATCGCGCGTTGCGAGCGCGGTGCTCAACTCGAAAATGACGCCTGTGCGCGAGAGCGGCACCAACTCGCGAACAACTTCGACACCTACTACCCGATCCTTGCCAAGGAAAGTGTCGAGCTTTTCCAGTTCATTATCGATCTGGCGCGTGTCGCCGCCTGTAAGCAATACAAATAAATCGAGGGCGTCCGCAGCGAACTGAAGTTTCCGCTTTTTTGCGCGCTGCCGAACGATTTCGGTTGCTTCTTCTTCCCAACCGGCACGCCCCGAGTCCAGCCGGTCGAAAACCTGCACCTCTGCGCGCTTAGTCAGGGTTTTGTAAAACGCACGTCGCTTATCCACTTCGGTGGCGCTGATCAAAAACGTGATTTCCGAACCGATACTGCGGTCGAGCAGTTCGGACAATTCTTCCAGCGCGGACTGCACTGCCGCTGAGCGCGCCTTCTGGTCGTCGCCGAGAAAGTTCACGTTCTTCAGCCAAACCAATTTTGCTCTGCCGAAAAACGGTAACGTTTGCAGCGCCTCGATTGTCGATCTTATTCGCGCAGCGGCCTGATCCACGTTATCTGCGGCGGCATCGATGATTTCCAATCCAAAGTCGCCAGCGCCCGGCGGCGTCAATTTCACCGCCAGCTCCGCGGCAACGTGTTTCACTTCCGCTTCGTCCGAACCTACGACTGCGTGGATGTTTGCGGTCGCGGTCTTTGCTTTGGTCTTAGACACTGCCATTTCCATTGCACGCGCAGCGAACATCCACAAGGTACGAGCACCGAGTTGTAGCCACGGCTAGCACTTTTATAGGACGTCGCACAGCGATGTGGCTACAGCTCACACTCGCGAGCGACGGCGCCCGGCGTTGCGCGTGTATTTCACCGCTCGTCGTTTCGGTTCGATTTTGTCGAGGCCGACACCGCTCTTCACTTCCATGATTTGATCACGTAAAAGCGCGGCGCGCTCGAATTCCAGATTCGCCGAAGCCTCTTGCATCTCCTCTTCTAGCTCGCGCAGCAGTTCAGTTACGTTGAAATCGCCGCCAGCTTCGCGAATTACCGACGCTTCAATTTCGCGTCCGCGTAAGATTGTGTGCAGGCTCTCCTGCACAGCACGCCGGACCGTTTGCGGCGTGATCCCGTGTTTTTCGTTGTACTCCATCTGCTTGGCGCGCCGGTATTCAGAAATCGACATGAGCGCTTCCATGCTGTGAGTAACGATGTCTGCAAAGAGCACGACTTCGCCATTGACGTGACGCGCGGCGCGACCGGCGGTTTGGATGAGTGAAGTCTGGCTTCGCAAAAATCCTTCCTTGTCCGCGTCGAGAATGCAGACGAGCGAAACCTCGGGAAGATCGAGCCCTTCGCGGAGCAAATTGATTCCGACAAGGATGTCGAAATCCGCCGCGCGCAATCCCCGCAAAATTTCCACCCGCTCAATAGCGTCGATATCGCTATGCAAGTAGCGGACTTTCAATCCCACATCGCGCAGATAATCGGCGAGATCTTCTGCCGTTCGTTTCGTCAGCGTTGTCACCAGGATCCGCTCCCTTTTTTCCACTCGCTGACGGCAAAGCTCAATCGTGTCATCGATCTGATTCTTAAGTGGCTTTAGAGTAATTTTTGGATCGAGAAGTCCAGTAGGACGAATGATCTGCTCGACCACGAGCAACGCGCCCGGCGTGTCCACATCAAATTTTTCCGACGGCTCATCACAGATTCACCAGCGACGAGCGCCGGAACCAATTCTTCTTCGCCAATCCGTTGTCGCCGATGCGGGATGTATCCCTTATTGCCAACCACGCTGTTTTGAATTTCAAATTCTGCCGGTGTCGCGCTCATGTAGATGATCTGGTTCGTCATCTTCATGAACTCGTCGAAATTGAACGGACGATTATCGAGTGCGCTCGGCAGGCGAAACCCGTAATTTACAAGTACGGTCTTGCGGGAACGGTCGCCTTCATACATCCCGCCAATTTGCGGGATCGTGGCGTGCGACTCATCGATGACAACCAGAAAATCTTTCGGGAAAAAGTCGATGATGGTGTACGGCTTGGAGCCGGGAGCGCGCCCCGACAAATGTCGGGAGTAATTTTCGATGCCGTTGCAGAACCCCATTTCCTGCAACATTTCCAAGTCGTATTCGGTGCGCATCCGCAGCCGTTGTGCTTCGAGCAATTTGTTTTGCGATTCCAGCTCAACGATCCGTTGTTCCAGTTCTTCTCGGATTGTGCGCAATGCCCGATTGAGTTTGTCCGCCGGAGTCACGAATTGTTTTGCCGGAAAAAATGTTATGACGCTCAGTGATTCGTGCGCATGACCGGTCAGAGGGTCGAATCGCGTGATCGCATCGATTTCATCCCCGAAAAACTCAAGGCGAATCCCTTCTTCATCGGCGCTACCCGGATAAACTTCGACCACGTCGCCCCGCACGCGAAACCGGCCACGGGCGAAATTCACGTCATTGCGTTCGTAGAGCATGTCGATCAAACGACCGAGAACGGCCTCGCGCGAGATTTGTTGTCCGCGTTTTACCGTGAGCAACATCTGCAGGTAATCTTCCGGCGACGTGATTCCGTAGATGCAAGAGACGCTGGCAACCACGATGGTGTCGCGGCGCGAAAGCAAAGCGCTTGTCGCCGCTAGTCGCAGACGTTCGATTTCTTCATTGATCGAAGAATCCTTCTCGATGTAAGTGTCGGAGCGTGGGATATACGCTTCCGGCTGATAATAATCGAAGTAGCTGACGAAATATTCCACCGCGTTACGCGGGAAGAATTGTTTGAACTCTGAGTAAAGCTGCGCCGCCAGTGTTTTGTTGTGCGAAATAACTAGCGTAGGCCGGTCCAACTCCTGGATCACGTTCGCAATTGAAAAAGTTTTACCGGAACCCGTGATACCGAGCAGTGTCTGGTGACGATTACCGGCTTCAACAGACTTCAAGAGCTTGGCAATTGCCTGCCCCTGGTCACCTCGTGGTTTGTAGTTCGATTCTAGCTGAAACGGCATTTAATAATCTAGCACAAGATCGGCAGCATAATGTCGACGCACACGAGCGAGCCCTCGGCTCGTTCTTGCACTGCAGGGCAAGATCGACAATAAGCGGGGTGATGAATCCAAAGCGCTTCTTCGCCGAGCTGAAGCGGCGCAATGTTTATCGTGCCGCGGTGCTCTACGGTATGGGCGCGTGGCTGCTCGCCCAGATAGCGACACAAATTTTTCCGTTCTTCAATGTCCCAAATTCGGCGGTGCGCTTTGTCATCATAGCGCTCGTGCTCGGGTTTCCGATCGCGATGGCGCTCTCATGGATTTACGAGCTGACGCCGCAGGGGATCGTTCGTACCGAAGACGTCGATCCTGCCACGCAGCGTCAATTTGGGCGCAAAGTCGATTTTGTCATCATTGGCGTGCTCCTGTTAGTGATCGCGATGCTGGTTTACCAGCGCTTGCCGTTTCGCACCGAAAGCGGGCAAGCGATTTTGGAAAAAAGCATCGCGGTTTTGCCTTTTGCAAATCTTAGCGACGAAAAGGCGAACGCGTTTTTCGCGGACGGCGTTCAGGATGACATCCTCACGAGTCTCGCGAAAATCAAAGATCTTCGCGTGATCAGCCGTTCTTCGGTGATGCAATTTCGCGACGTCGCCGCGCGAAATTTACGCGAAATAGCGAAGACACTTGGAGTGGCAAATGTACTGGAAGGCAGCGTTCGCCGGCAAGGGGACCGGGTCGTCGTAAACGTGCAACTAATCGACGCGCGAGGTGACAGGCACATTTGGGCAAATCGTTACGACAGGACATTGACTGACTCGCTGGGGTTACAGGGGGAGCTGGCCGGGGAAATCGCGGATGCTCTTCGTGCGAGTTTGACCGCTGATGAAAAAGCGCGGGTCGCGACCAAGCCAACCCAAAACGCCGACGCGTATGTGTTCTATTTGCGGGCAAATCAAATTTCGCAAAACCCCGATACGCTTCTTGAGGATTACAAGGCAGCCGAGCAACTTTACATGCAGGCGATTGCGCTCGATCCGGATTTTGCGCTCGCTCACGCCCGACTCGCCTCCGTTTACGCTGGGATTTTCCATTATTACGAGCCAACCGATGCTTGGAAGACGAAAGCCCGCACGGAGGCTGAAACTGCTCTTCGGCTCCAGCCAAATCTCGCAGAAGCGCATTTCGCGTTCGGCCAGTGCATTTACTGGATGGAAAAGGATTATGATCGCGCTCTCGAACAATTCGAGATTGCTTCGCGTTTATCGCCCAGCAGCGGAGATACTGGCCGTTTGATCGCGGCGATTAAACGTCGTCAAGGCAAGTGGGAAGAAGCTCTTGAGGCGTACGAGAGAGTTGCAAAGCTCGATCCGCAAAAGCCGAATACCGTACGCGAGCTTGTGTTTACGAATACCTCAATGCGCCGTTGGCCGGAAGCGGCGCGATGGGGCGAGCGCATGCGTGCGATGGCTCCGGCATCGCTGGTGGCGAAGGTGCAAAGTGGCTACGTCGATTTCTGGTGGAAGGGAGACACTCAACTACTGAAGTCGCTCGTGGATAAAGTCCCCGCCGGTATCGATCCAGATGGTGTAGTTACTTCGGCTCGATGGGATGTCGCCATGCTGCGGCGCGATTATTTCGCGGCCAAAAATGTTCTCGAAGGTTCGTCGGTCAGCGACCTCTCTTATACAAACGCTGGCTTAACTCCAAAAATCTTTTTCGAAGGCTGCATTTATCTCGCCCAGGGGGATAATGCGAATGCTCAGAAGGCCTTCGAACTGGCAAGACCCGCTTTTGAAGCGGCCGTGAAAGAAGCGCCGGCGAGCGCCGATCGGCACGCGATCCTCGGTTGGCTTTACGCGTTCATGGGACGAAGAGACGATGCGATCAGGGAAGGACAACGCGCGGTCGAACTCAAACCGGAATCGAAAGATGCCGTGGACGGCTCACTGATGAATGGTTATCTCGCTTTGATCTATGCTCGCGTCGGTAAAAACGATCTCGCCATTCCTTTGATCGAACGTCTGCTGAGAACGCCGGGTGCGGTCGACAGCGCCGATTACAGCATCACCATCAACGATCTGAAATATCGCTGGGAATGGGACCCCTTACGCAAGGATCCTCGCTTTGAAAAATTAATCCGAAGTCCGGAGTGGAGGTGAGTTGCCCCTCTAGGTCACGCATCGATCCAGACAGAACGATGGGTGCCTCATCCCTCGCCTAGGGAATTGGATTGAGGTTGGCGTGGCAAATCCATTGCCACCCGTGCGTTCCTTTTTTCCAGACGCTCAGCCGCGGACTCGGCTTGGTTGGCAATCGTTTTTGATCGATTGTTTCCTGCAATGCGATCGTGTAGGTGACGACGATGTTGTCGCTGTTGACTGTCGTTTTGAAATTACTCAGCGTGAACTCACCCAAATTGAGATGCTCAATCAGCGAAATCTCGCCCGCTCGATCACGCGCTCCATCCGGATGAATCGACTGAAAACCCTCAGCGATCTTACTTTCTACCGATTTCCAGTCTTTCGCTTTAAAATCGGCCCACATTTGTCTTTCCATTTTTTCCCCTTCCGATGCTCCTGCTACGGTGGGAGTCTCATCGGCGCGGAGGCAAAAGGCTGACGCAAGTAACGAAAATGCAACGCTCAGAACACAACAGCAAGATCGCGCTTTTGATCCCTGGCGTACGGCACGGAATTGATAGGTGAGTGGGCTCATGGTGAGCCGATGCTATTAGGTCTGCGGCCCCTTTCAAAGCTCAAACTTGTTCGTTGCCAATCGTGGGCGAAATACGAGGCTTGATGCGGCTGATTAAGCAGTGAACCTGAAAAAGTTTCTTGCTGAGTTAAAGCGCAGAAGAGTTTACAGCGTCGCGGTCGCGTATCTAGTCGGCGGCTGGGCGCTCGCTCAAGGCATCGCTCAGGTTCTTCCCGTGTTCGACATTCCGAATTGGGTGGTCCGCCTTATTGTCGTGCTGATCGTGCTCGGTTTCCCCGTGGCACTTACGCTCTCGTGGTTTTTTGATGTTACCCGATATGGAATTGTGCGCACTCCAGATCGCGCATCCGAAGACCGGGTCGAAGTTGTCGAGCCGTTCGTTTCATCGGAGAAATCGATCGCTATTTTGCCTTTTAACGATTTAAGCCCGGGCAAGGATCACGCCTACTTTGCAGAGGGTATTGCGGAGGAGCTTTTGACAGCGCTAGCCAAGGTGGATGGCCTGAGTGTCGCAGCGCGCCGCTCTTCGTTTTGGTTCAAGGATAAGGAAGCGAATCTCACGGAAATCGCGGCGAGATTAAATGTCGAACATGTGCTCGAGGGTAGTGTTCGGCGCGACGGCAATCGGGTACGTATCACGGCCGAACTGATCGATGCACGTGGTGGGTTTACCATGTGGTCAGAGACGTATGAGCGTGAAATGCATGGAATCTTCGCGCTACAGGATGAGATCACGCGGTCGATCGTCGATACTCTCAAACTCAAGCTCGCGATATCGCCGCTGCGTCCATCTCGCAGCACAGATGCCTATGAAGATTATTTGCAGGGCCTCTTTTATTCGGACAAAAGCACAGAGGAAGCGCTGCGGCGAAGTCTTGAATTTTTTGAGCGCGCGCTGGAAAAAGATCCGCAGTTTAGTCGCAGCTGGACGGGTATTGCAAAATCATGGCTATGGCTGGCAGATGCTTACGCGCCGCCGCTCGAAGCCTACGCGAAAGTTCGTGACGCTGCTGTGCGCGCGCTTCAACTGAACGAGGAAGAAGCCGAAGCGCACGTATACCTCGCGGAGGCAAAACGCATACTGGACTGGGATCTCGATGGGGCCGAAGTGGAATTCAAGCGCGCGGCTGAGATCGAACCAAACTCGACGCCTTCGAACTATTTCATCGCTGCCCTTTATGCCGCGCGCGGAGATCGGGATAAGGCGCTAGTGTACTTGCGCCGCACAGCGAAAATCGATCCGGCATCACTGTGGGTGAGCAATTTTGCCTGTGAAATCTATCGCTACTTTGGCTTAGCAGATGAAGCCATAGCAGCGGGCGAACGCGCGTCGCAACTTGATCCGACGTTTGTGTACGGCGAACCGCTGCTGGCCGCGCTTTACCGGGAAATGGGGCGCTTCGATGACGCCATCGCTCTGTATAAAAAGGCGCAACGAATCAGTGGTCGCCTAGCGTTCGGTCTTGCGATTACCTATGCGCGACTGAACCGACGCAAGGAAGCACAGGAAACTCTCGAGGCAGCTGTTGCGAGCCGCGGGAGCTATACACCGGGCGATGCCATTGCGCATGTGCACGTGGTGTTGCAAGCACATGACGACGCCATTCGCGAACTGGAGCGCGCATATGAGGAACACTCGTCGTCGTTGCACTTTATAGGTATCGCTCCCGAATTCGCTCCTCTGCGCGAGGACAAACGTTTCGTGTCGATCGTGCGAAAAATAGACCTCGAACCGCAGAGAGTTTTCGCGGTCACACCGTCTTGATTGCTATTGCACGATTACGTCCTGTCCGTGGCCGTGCGAACGCACTCCATATTTTGCCAAATCCTGCTGTGCTACGTGCATGCCGAAAAGCAGAACTGCAATCAGACCGAAATACAATGACGACATTATCCAGCGCTGGGACGGCGTAACTTCGAAGTAACGCTGTTCTTCTTCGGTTCGTTTGCGGAATAGCGAATAAATCCGCGGCAGCGACAAGAGCACAATCAACCAGATGATAAAGTTCGGATACTTCCATCCGAACCAAAGAAGCAGGGCCAACCCGGGCAACCAAAGCCAGCGAGACAACGCGGTCACAATCCTCCCGCCATCGAGCATTCCTACCGGCGTCAGGTTAAACAGATTGAGGAAATATCCGAACCACGCGAGCGCGATGAATATCGGTGCGCTGAACATTTCACCCAGGACGTTGCAGGCCAATGCGCCCAAGCTCCCCAGCATTGGACCACCGATACCGACGCATGCTTCCATCCAGGCATTGCGCGGCGCTTCCTTCAGCGCGATGAACGCGCCCATGAATGGAATAAAAACAGGCGCACCGACTTTGAGTCCAAATTTTTTAGCGACGAGTAGGTGGCCCGATTCGTGCACCAACAGAAGGACCACAAATCCGACGGCAAATCGCCAGCCCCAGAATTGGGTATAGACCCAGATCATCAGCAGCATGGTTCCGCCGGATTTCAACAGGATGGGCAGGAACTTGAGGAGCGGCAGCAGAACAAACTTCAGCTTCGCGAAGAACTTTGCGATCACGACGCCTATCACCGCGATTGGGCCAAGCGCTTTTTTCACCCGGCTCCACGCGGTCTCCGTCTTTGGCGCCTCGTACTCTCTTTGCTCGGTTTGCAGATTCATGGCTTCGCCAGGTTAGATCGTTAAACCGTTAAACCGTTAAAGCGTTAAAGCGTTGAAGCGGATGAAACGTTGTAACCCTTTAACTTTTTAACCTCGAACCTCATTAAACGCATCGCCCAGATGATCGAGGACATCGCGAGGCAATAATGATTGCTCGCTTTGACCATCATTGAAAATCGCGATCTCCGCAGCGCGCCCGCATACCCACGCACCGGCTCGGGCTGCATCGTAAAGAGATAGACCCTGTCCGACCAAGCCCGCGCAGACTCCAGTGAGAATATCGCCCATTCCGCCCGTGGCCATTCCCGGATTGCCGGTCGTGTTGTAGCTCAACGGGCGGTCACGTTGAGCGACGATCGTTCGACTGCCTTTCAACAAAAGAGTCACTGGAAAACGATTGCAGAACTTCATCGCTGTTGCGGCGCGCGGTTCTTTGTGGTTTGGGAAAAGCCGTTTCATCTCACCTGGATGCGGCGTGAGCAGTCGTTCGCCTTTGCAACGCCTGAGCAGTGAGGTTTTCTCCGACAAAATGTTGAGCCCGTCGGCATCGATCACCATTTGTTGCTTGGCTTTCTCGATCAGCTCGAGAACTTCGGCCGCGCGCGATTTTCCAAGACCAGGTCCCAAGGCCCAGACATCGACTTTTTCTTTGAGGAGGGCACGGTAGGAGTTGACCGGCTTCACCATCGCTTCCATGGGCGCGGCGCTGGCAACGATCTCATAGATTTCTTCGGGAACAAAAACTTCCACCAGACCTGCGCCTGCTCGCAACGCTCCCTGCGACGTCATCAGGGCCGCGCCGACGAATCCTTTAGAGCCGGCCACCACGCCAATGCGACCAAATTGATTTTTGTAGGCGCTGTATTCACGTCTCGAGAGCAAGCCACGAAAAGCCGGCGGGCTGGCAATGATTTCCGTCGCTTTTTTTTCTGGAGGCCGCAGCTCACTCAGCGGCACAACCTCGGGCCTGCCCACATGGTTCAGCGCGGTATCCGCCACCAAACCCGGCTTTGCAAACCCGATCGTGACCGTAAAATCGGCGATTACGCAGTCGCGATCCGTTTTGCCGGAGTCGCCGTCGAGACCGGTTGGAAGATCAACTGCAAACACATAGGCGCCCTTATTTGTCCGCAACTGATTGATAGAACGGCACGCGGCGCGTATCGGTTCGCGCAGCGGCGGCCTCGCGCCAACCCCGAGCAGGCCATCAAGAATAATCAATAGCGGAGCAGTGCCCGCGAACGCCTCTGCCGCAATTATTTCCTGCGCGGCGGACAATTGGTCAGCGACGTCTGTCCAAAGCTCGACAAGAGTGACGCCGGGGTCGGTGCCGCCCCTGAGAGATGGTGTGACGCCCAAAATCTCAGGAGGTCTGCGACTAAGTCCTTCGAGCTTCTTGCGCGTGAGTTCGCTGCAATCGTCCTTCTTGAAGGCAAGGCGGATTTCGATTTTCCACCCAAGGCCCCGTAAGCATTGCGCCGCCACCAGGGCATCGCCCGCGTTATGGCCTTTTCCAGCGAAGACAATGCACTTGCCAGGCTTCGGGAAAAATTTGGTGACTGCCTGGGCGACTCCGGCGCCTGCCTTGTCCATTAGCGCTTCGACTTGTACTCCCCTCGCGAATGCAGCTTCTTCTGCGGCACGCATCTGCGCCGAAGTCAAAATTGGCGAGTTCAAATTAGCTCTCCGGATTTTTTGGAACGGCGCTTGCCTCTGACTCCGTTGGTTTGGATGAGCTTTTCTTCTTTCGCGCGCTTTTTTTGTGCGAACGCTTGGACTGGCGATGTTCAGATTTGGCCACCTTGGTTTGATCGATGTACGGTTGCAGGGGGATGCTTTCGCTCGTCGCAACTCGCGTGGTCGTCAGGGCACCAGCAACCGAATTACGCCCGCGAACTCCTGCTGCAATTTCTTCTGCGAGTTTTTGGCGGTAGGAAGCAGTTTGGGCATACGCAGCTTCAGTTGGGTTTGTGAGGAAACCGCATTCCACCAGCACTGCCGGAATGTTCGTCTTTCGCAATACGTAGTAACCACGGCGCCGCACTCCGCGATTGGACGAAGGCGCGCCCCCAGCGACAAAATAATGGACGGCTGAGGCGAGCTGCAAGCTGTCGCGACTGTAAAAATATGTTTCTATGCCACCCGCCCCCATCCTCCTTGCCGAGTTGAAATGGATACATACGAAAATGGCGTTGCGATAGGAGTTGGCGATTGCAACTCGCGTGGGCAACGGAACAAACACGTCGCTGTCCCGGGTCATCACTACGCGATAGCCGCTGGCTGTCAGAAGATTTCTAAGGCGCTGCGCGACGTCCAGGGTCATTTCTTTTTCTGCAACCCTCTGACCGGGAATCCCGCCGCGGTCATGGCCCCCATGTCCCGCATCGATCACCACAGTGGTGGGTGAGCCGATGTTTTGAGAAGCGCGGCTAGTCTGCGCTGCAGGGGAACTGCCGCATGCCAGAATGGCGATCAGCAAACTCACAGCAAACAAACGGAATCGGCAAAAATTTCTTGGCATCACTGGTTGTCTTTAGGCAAGTCGGGCGGGCGAGCGGAAAGTTTCGGTGCCGTGCTGCGCGAGCTTTGCGCAGGGGTCTCGATCACGCCGCCGCGCACTGCTACCTCTCCGTTTGCGGAATGGACGAGGCGAGGCCGGGTTTTAGTTTCCATGAATGAAGAATGCGTCAGCAGTTCGCCATTCAAGCCGATTCGGGAATACGACCAGGCACGCGGCGCCGCACAATGCAAAACATGCAATTGATTGGCGCGATCGATTTCCGCTTGCGGTTGCTCGAATGCGATGCTTCGGCCTAACGAGTAAGTCGCATAGACAATTCCTGTATCCTTGTCCTGCACGCGTACGTATAAAGACGTATGGTCTGGGAATCGGTTGGTGAGCAGCGAGTACGTGCGTGCATCCCCGGGCGCGGGAACGCCGGTTGGAATTCCCACTGTTTGTTGCCAGATCGGCCGCGCGTCGGTCACTTCGAAAACTCGCGTCCCAGAGTAAAAAAATTTCCCCAAGTCGGTGAAATAAACATGCGTTCGCACATGATAGGCACCGAAATCGTGCACGGGATAAAGCGAAGCGAGATCAATCTGTCGGGTGACTCTCTGTCCGGCTTCGATTTTCAAAGGTGGCTGCGCGTTTTCGGAGTTGAGCAGCGATATCGGCTGCCCTTCGCTTCTAGTTACCTCAAATCCAAGCCACGATTGTGCATCGGCGTCGTGTAGCTCGATATCGCGTCCGGCCAGGTTAGTGATGGCGATTGTCGCTACCACCGGTTCGTAAGCGATGTATTGCAATCGTTTGAATTTCACGTCCACCTGAATTTGTCCCTCTGCTACAGCGGTAAAAAGGAAAATACAGGCACACGGCAGAGCGCGCCTTAGCTTTGGTAAACCTATCCAGATTGCCGCGATGCTCATGCCGCTTCGCGATGGATAATGTGCAATGGCGTCATCGTGCCGAGGTACTCTTCGAAGGAGGAAAAAGTTGCAAAAGCCGCGACGGTTCCGCCTGAACCGCTTGCAGATCATCGTCGTAATAAACCTGAATTATGTATCCCAGGTATTTCCGCCGACCGCTGTCTGCGGCAGAACCTTTGGCGCCTCGAGCTTTTTGGCCCGGCCGGACTGTTGCCGCTGCCTCAGCGAGCGACGAGTCAGATGAAGCGCTGCCTGTCTTTGCGCGCACGTAGTGGACCAGGAGCACCTCTGGATTTGCCCCCGACCAATCGTGGTTTGACGTGAGCCACTCGTTAGTCACATCCGCGTCGGTCAGCTTGATGTCTTTGTCGTTCACAATCTCGTATAAGAACACGAGGATTTTCACCTTGTTGTGATCGATCACGGCGCCCGGCTGCTTTTTTACGCCGATCTGCATAGCCAGGTTTTTCTCCGCGTCTGGATCGGGCGTCTCCGTGGTTTTGACCTGAGTGATACCCATAACCGCGCCTTCCGGGTTGCCACCAATGTCCTTATGTTCTGCTGCATCAGCTGAAGAGTTTGCGACACCGGAATCCGCTGTGCCGGGAGTTGGCACCCCTAGCTTCAGGCGTTGATTGGCCAGCTCGTATGCGGCATCAGCCGACGGCCCCATTTCCTGAAGCTTGCGCCACAGGTCATTCGCACGGTCGAGGAGCTGCATCGATTCGTAAGTCTTGGCCATCTCCTCGAGCACAACGGTATTGTTTGGTTCGCTGTCCAGCGCTTCTTGCAAGCGGGCCAGGGCGTTTGTCGTATCGCCCCGATCGCGCAGCTCGATGCCTTCGTGCAGCAACTGATCAACAAGCGACGGAGAAGGGGCGGGGACCGCCGCCGGCGAAACTGCCGGCTGCGCCGGTGCTGGCGCAGGTGTTTGCGCGGAAACAGATGGAGCCGCAGGGCGTGCCACATTCGCTGCGACCGCCTGTGCCGAGATTCGGGCAGCGCGGCCCCTACCGACATAATAGGAGGTTGCGAAAAATATCTCTGCCACTGCCAGAATTACAATCAGGCCGAGCCCGATGTGGAAGCTGGGATCGATTTGGATAGCGCGTGAGAGAAGAGTCCGCATAGCGCAATAAACCCACTTCTGTAAGCGCGCTCTTGCCAGCCTGTCAACAGGCCGCGTCACGCTAAATCGTTAAAAAGGCAGAAAGTTACAACCGTTGCAGAGGTTAAAAGTTGAATCGTTGAACCGTTAAATCGGAATCCGTTTTACATTGTTACGATGTAACGATGTAACGAATCACGAATCATCCGGGCCTGCCTGTTTACTATCGCGAAATATCGTCCTGGCTCAGTATTTTGAATCCCTCGCCGATCAGCACCGAGGACGCGCATTCTGTGTCGTCCACGTGCAGCGCGATCGCGGCAAAACCTCGCGGGCGGATCAGCAGGGGATAAGCGAAATGAACGTTCACCTCCGCCATCACCAATGCGGCGAGCAGTTTCACCAGCTGAGTGGCGACTTCTCGCAACTCCACTACCACCACTTCGCTAACGCCAAAGGGAACATTTTTTTCCCGAAACAATTTCTCCACGCGCGCCGGATCGCTGGCGATTATCCGCGCAATGGCCGAGTCGGTGGATTCCGATACGCTCAAGGCCACGACGTGGGTGTTCTGCGTGTTGAGCAACTTCACAATTTCCAACATCGCCCCGACCTTGTTGGGCAGGAAGACGGAGAACTGCTTCACCAGCGGTCCTTCCATCTTTGACGTTGTTTCCGGCAAATTAACGGTCATTTGAATGGCAGCGCCGCGATGGAACTTCCCACAGGCGCATCAGACGCACTATCTCATTCCCGGTATTTCGTTGGCAAACCTAATATCGTGCTAACGCTTCAGCGCGTTATTGAAGCTGTTCATTGCCTGTGACGTCAATATACTGCCGGAGTGATTGCAGGAGCGCATTTTCTTCTCTACAGCAAAGATCCGGAAGCGGATCGTGCGTTCTTTAAAATCGTGCTGGAATTCCCGTCGACCGATCTTGGCGATGGCTGGCTTCTATTTGCGTTGCCGCCTGCGGAGCTGGCTGTTCATCCTAGTGACACCGAATTTGTGCAAATGCATGCGGAACATCCAATGCTGGGGGCTGTGCTCTATCTAATGTGTGACGATTTACGCAGCGTGATTGCCCGGCTGAAAAATGAAGGCGTTGTCTGCTCGAGTCCGGTGGAAGCCGAGTGGGGAATCAGCACGAGTCTTCGGTTACCGAGCGGAGGCGAGATCGGCCTTTATCAACCAACTCATCCGACAATGATTGAAATGCATTCGACCTGACAGAGCCGAGTTTCGCACGTTCACAAAGGCCTTACATTCGCTCTCCGACGATGGAAGAAGAAAATGAGCTGTTCGCGCTGCGGCGCAAAAAACTCGATGCCCTCCGCGCGAGAGGTATCGAGCCGTTCGGTTCTGCTTTTGACGTAAGCGGATCGATTGCGGAGGTGCGCGAGCAATTTAAAGAAGGCGAGACGCTTCGCGCGGCGGGGCGCATCACGGCGCATCGCGACATGGGAAAAAGCCACTTCCTGGATCTGCGCGACGCCACCGGTCGCATTCAGATCTATATTCACGCAAAAGAAGTTGGGCCGGAGCTAATCGATCTTTTTCGCTTGCTGGATATTGGTGATTTCATCGGGGTGGAAGGGACATGTTTTGTCACCAAAAGCGGCGAACCAACACTAAAAGTCCGCTCGTTCCGGCTGCTTGCGAAGGCCCTGCGGCCGCTTCCCGAGAAATGGCATGGATTACAGGATATTGAGGCGCGCTACCGCCAACGTTATCTCGATCTTCTCACTAACGAGTGTTCCCGCGCGGTTTTTAAAAAACGCATTGCCATTATCAGCGAAGCGAGGCGTTTCTTCGAGGAACACGGCTTCCTGGAAGTGGAGACGCCAATCTTGCAAACGATCGCTGGAGGTGCCGCGGCCGAACCGTTCAGCACACATCACAAGGCGCTCGGCCTCGATCTCTATCTGCGCATCGCGCTGGAGCTCTATCTCAAACGTTTGCTCGTCGGCGGGTTCAACAAGGTATTCGAAATCAATCGTAATTTTCGCAATGAAGGGATTTCCAGGAAACACAATCCCGAATTCACAATGCTCGAAGCCTATTGGGCCTATGCCGATTTCGAGAAGATGGCGAATCTCGTCGAAGAACTGATTTGTTATCTCGCCGAGAGAATCTGCGGCTCACTAACAGTTGAGCATCGAGACGCCGATGGGAAAATTGTTCGCACCATCAATTTAAAACGGCCGTGGCGGCGGGCCCGCTACCACGATGTTGTACGCGAAGTCGCCGGAAAAAATTGGTTTGCGCTCTCGAGTGAACAGCGCCACGAACGCGCGACCAATGACTTTAAATTGGAAATCTTGCCGCAACTGGCCGATTTCGAGGTGACGCAGCATGTGTTTGAAAAGCTCGTCGAAGAGAAGACGATCGATCCTCTGTTTGTGACGCACTGCCCGAAAGAACTGGTGCCCCTGGCAAAGCAAAACGCAGCGGACAGCTCGCTCGTCGATGTTTTTGAACTGATCATTAACGGCGCGGAGATCGCGCCAGGTTACAGCGAGTTGAACGATCCTATTGTGCAACGTGAGCGCCTGCTCGAGCAGGCTGGCGAAGAGAAGCAGAAGATCGACGAGGAATTTCTGCTTGCGCTTGAGCACGGTATGCCGCCGGCTGGCGGCGTCGGCATCGGGATGGATCGGCTCACGATGCTGCTCACCGGCGCCGAATCCATCCGCGACGTGATCCTGTTTCCCCTGTTGAGACCGAAAAAGTAAACTAACACGCGCACCGCGGGCTCGTCCTGGCAGGTATCTGAGCGCGGCTATCCTCTCGGGAGCGTTGAACCTGGTTTGGCATCGGCAAGGCGACCTCGCTCGCTCCGTTCCAGCGGTCCAAACATCGGTTAAAGAAGACCGACTGAGATGATCCGGGCGATTATCGAGTAGCAATGCGAATGGCTCCAAAACGGACAAAGGGACTTCTACCCGGTAGGTTCTTTGTCTGTTCGGAGCCCAGTGAACAAGAAAAACCCCAAACAAACACGACCGGGAGAAAGAAAGAAAACACCCCATGTATTCACTTATTCAACTCAAAACGTTAGTTTCATGCGGACGAGATCTGGCGCCCTCGCTGCCTTTACGGCGCGGGTTCCTTCTCATTCCGCTCGTTCTGGTCTGCCTTGCGTTTCCGCCGCGAGTGCAGGCAGCTTCCGATGTCAATCCGCCGCCGGACGGAGTCTATGGAGGCAGCACCGCCGAGGGGTACAACGCCCTTCGGCACCTCACAACCGGCGGATTCCTGACAGCGATTGGTTGGGAATCACTCGCCAGCAACACCACCTCCAGCTACAGCACCGGTGTCGGCGCTGGAACGCTCGCATTAAACAACGCAGATGAAAATACCGCCACTGGCGCTGGAGCACTTTTGCTTAATACCGGGGGAGCGGCAAACACCGCCACGGGAGCGCTCTCGCTGATCTTTAACTCAACGGGGAGCGATAATGGAGCTCTTGGTGATCGCGCACTCCAAAACAACACCAGTGGCGGCAGCAACAGTGCGGTCGGCAGTCACGCGCTCTTCAGCAACACCACCGGTGACTGCAACGCAGCCCTTGGCGACAGCGCCCTCCTTAATAGTACCACCGGTGACAACAATATCGCCATCGGCTGCGATGCTGGGAGCACGATTACCACCGGCAGCAATAATATCTATATTGCCAATAGCGGTGTGGACGACGAGTCCAACACCATCCGAATCGGTGACCCGGCAATTATCACGGACGCGTTCATAGCGGGAATTCCCGCAGGTGGCCTGGCGGCGATCTTGTTCGACTACAACAGCGGCTCTATAATCATTGGCGTTGGGGGCGCCGTGCCGTTCAGTCAGGCACCGCTTATTGTCGGGACAGCAATAAGCAAGACCAATAACACAACCTTTACGCTCAATAAGGCGGGCGTTTACAGAGTGACCTATACGTTGCGAACGGCGGCCGCTTCGCTGCTGGCCAACGTACAAGTCCACGTCAATGGGGCAGGAGTAGGGCCGACGGCGGCGCTAGTTGTTGCGGGCACTTCTCTGAGTGATCAGGTGACGTTTGTGGCCAATGCTGGAGACACCGTGCAACTGGTTGTAGGTGGTTTTGCGCTGACCCTGGGGAGTGGCGACAACGCGACCATCAACATCGATAAAGTTCAGTAAAGGCAGCCGACAGACGTGTAACTTCTTGGACTCTCGGTCGGATAGCTTTAACAAAAGCATCCGACCGGGAGATCGCGTGTCGGAACTTAACTGGCCGAAGCGATTGGCCCGTGTCCATCCTCTTAGCGATCGCAATTGAACGCTTGGTCAGCGCTCCAGATCGAATGTGACTTTGGCGTTAATGCGATAGTTGCTGATTTTTCCGTTGTCCACTTCGACCGTGAACTCCTTGATGTAGAGCGAACGAATATTCCGCAACGTTTTGGACGCTTCATCTACCGCGCCCTGCGCGGCGTCTTCCCAACTCTTCGGCGATTGCGACATCAGCTCGATAACTTTAACAACTTTTGCCATGACGATTATCCTCCTTTCCTCATTTATCGCGGATCACCTCTGCATCGCGCGTTTGGGGAACAATCGAAATGATTGATTGAAACGATGAAATGTTGAAGCGATGGAGGTAGGGGCGGTTCACCTGAACCGCCTGGGCGGTTGTGGTCAATTGCCCTACCGTTTTAACAGAACATAATGAAACGTTTTGAGATCGCGGGATTGCCGTCTGATGAAGTGAAGAACTTCGTCGCAGGAACCCATTCCGATCCCTTCCGCGTGTTGGGCCCGCACCGGGTTGGCGACGATTTGGAGATCCGCGTCTTTCGTCCGGACGCGCGCAAGATCGAGATCGTGCTGGATCGAGATCCGGAGGAGCCGATCGCAGCGCAGAAGGTTCAGCAGGACGGGTTCTTTTGCGCGACCGTCCTAGGCGCGACGCGTGATCTTCCGTACCATCTCCGTGTCACTGCCTGGGACGGCTCGCAGCAGCTCACGCGGGATCCGTATCAGTACGGGCCGATCATGGGCGAAGTCGATGTGCATCTCTTCACTGAAGGGCAACACTGGAAAATTTACGAAAAGTTTGGCGCGCATTTGCGCACCATTGGCGATGCGACTGGCGTTTATTTCGCGGTGTGGGCGCCTAACGCGCAGCGCGTCAGCGTAGTTGGTGATTTCAACGATTGGGATGGCCGGGTCAATCCGATGCGCAAACTCATCGGCAGCGGTGTGTGGGAATTATTTTTGCCCGGGATCAAGCAAGGCGCGCACTACAAATTTGAAATCCGCACGCAGACAGGCGCGGTGCTGCTCAAGAGCGATCCGTTCGCGTTTTTCAATCAGCACGGCAAATCGACCGCATCCATGGTGTACGATCTGGAACGTTACGTTTGGAACGATGCTGCGTGGATGGAATCGCGCCGGACGCGGGATTGGCCGAAGAGCGCCATCAGCACTTACGAAGTCCACCTCGGCTCGTGGCGTCGCAAAACTGAAGAGGGAAATCGCCAACTGAGTTATCTCGAACTCGCCGACGAGTTGCTGCCGTATGTGCTAGAGATGGGTTACACGCATATTGAGCTGTTGCCGGTTGCCGAGCATCCCTTCGAAGGTTCCTGGGGTTACCAGGTCACAAATTATTACGCGCCGACCAGCCGGTTCGGTCCGCCTGACGACTTCCGCCATTTCATCGATAAATGTCATCAGGCGGGCACCGGCGTGATCATGGATTGGGTGCCCGCGCATTTTCCAAAGGACGCACACGCCTTGGCCGAATTTGATGGCACCGATCTCTACGAGCACATGGACCCGCGCCAGGGCGAGCAACAGGATTGGGGCACGCTCATTTTCAATTTTGGCCGCAACGAGGTGCGCAATTTTCTCATCGGCAATGCGCTCTTCTGGCTCGACAAATATCACGTCGATGGCCTACGCGTGGACGCCGTGGCGTCGATGCTTTACCTCGACTATTCGCGGAAGCCCGGCCAATGGATTCCAAACGTTTACGGCGGCCGCGAGAATCTCGACGCCATCTATTTTCTGAAACGTTTCAACGAAGTTTGTTACGAGCGTTTCCCCGGAATTATGACTATCGCCGAGGAATCAACCGACTGGCCCGGCGTATCGCGTCCGACTTACCTCGGCGGACTCGGGTTCGGGTTCAAATGGAACATGGGCTGGATGCACGATTTCCTGCAATACATGAGCATCGACCCGATCTACCGG
>QHOV01000044.1 GCA_003218885.1 Verrucomicrobiota bacterium
CTCCTGCTGGCCGCGCCGCCGCAGAATGTAGCCGGTGAGTTCGAAGAGACGCGGATCATTGGGTAACGCTCGGCGCGCAATCTCCAATTGGGCCAGGGCGCCAGCATAGTCGCGCAGCCCGAAGTAGAGATATTGCGCGCGCGCCAAATGCGTTTCCGCAGCATCCGGCCGCAGCCGGTTCGCGGCTTGCACCGCAGCTTCAGCCAGGGCCAGCCGGGCAGGAGTGTGATCAGAGCCCCTTACTCCATAAAAGTATTCGTGCGCATAGGCGAGTTGGCAGTAAGCGTCGAAAAATGAGGGATCCCGCTTCACCGCTTCATCCAGAAGTTCAATGGCCTTCCGCAGGTCTGGCTCGGGCGTCCCGCTAAAACCTACCGTGAGGAGCAGTGACTTTGCCCGGCTGTAAAGGTCGAAAGCCGCCAGATCAGTGGTGGGCGGCTGCTCAATGGCTTTCTTCTCGTTAGGCGAGAGCTTCGCCTGCAACTGATCGGCGACGGCTTTCGCGATTTCGCTTTCGATGGCGAAGACATCGGCCAGATCGCGATCGTATTGTTCGGCCCAGACGTGGGTGTCGGTGCGCGTGTCGATCAACTGTGCGTTCATATGAAGCCGGGCGCCGGTCCTCCGGACGCTGCCCTCCAGCACGTGAGAGACTCGCAGCTCGTTCCCGATCTGGCGTATATTCCGTTTGCCGTGATAGTCCATCACGCTGGTCCGACTGATCACTTTCAGATCGGCGATCTTCGCCAGCTTGGTTAAAATGTCGTCCTGCATACCATCGGCAAAGGCCGCGTTCTCTTTCTGCTCGCCCAGATTTTCAAATGGTAGAACGGCGATTCCGGTTGTTACCGGTTGCCGGACAAATTCGCTTTTCCAAATGATCACTGCTAACGGCGCTGCTAGGGCGAGCAACATTGCTGCCATGATTGAGATGCTTGGATTACGTCGCACCCACTTTCTTCCTCGCGCGAAAACGCCGGCGCGCCGCGCCTGAATGGGTTTGTGCTTCAACCAACGTTCCAGGTCTTCAGCCAGCGCGAGAGCAGAAGAATAGCGGCGCTTTGGATCCTTCTCCAGACATTTGAGACAAATTGTACTGAGATCGCTATCTATTTTTGAATTTAAAGAGCGAGGTTGCCGCGGCTCAGTATCAAGGAGTAACTTGATAGTTTCGTAGGTTGTTCCGCCGGCAAAAGGCGGCTGACCGGTCAGCAATTGGTAAAGAACTGCACCAAGTCCATAGACATCTGTGGCGCTGCTGACTGCGGCGTTGTTTCCTACTGCTTGTTCCGGAGCCATGTAACTGGGCGTGCCAAGGACGTCCAGCGTCTGGGTGACACTGCTTTCGGATTCGACCAATCGGGCAAGACCAAAATCCGTCAGATGGGGCTCGGCTTCTGCATCGAGCAGAATGTTTCCTGGCTTGATGTCACGATGGAGAATGCCGTGTTCATGCGCGTAATGAACAGTACGTGCGACCTTGGCGATTAATTCCACCGCGCGCCGGATCGGCATCGGCGTGCGCTTAACTACTTCATCGAGTTGGCCGCCTTCGATGAATTTCATGCTGAAATAGCACGACCCATCGCGCTCGCCAACGTCGTGAATTGGAACGATACCGGGATGCTCTAACCTCGCTGCGGCTTCGGCTTCCAAGCGGAACCGTTTGAGGTGCGCTTTGCTGGCCCATTGACCAAGGTTGATGACCTTTAACGCGACGGTGCGATTGAGGCTTTTTTGGCAGGCTCGAAATACCACGCCCTGGCCGCCGCGGCCAATTTGCTCGAGCAATTCGTAATCGCCGAAGTCCATCAACATCGGCGAGGACGCAAGGCTTGTCCTGAGCGGAGTCGAAGGATCGGGATTTACTTCACGCTCGGGCTCGACTTGGCCGAGACCCGTCTCGAGCAGACAGGCGCCGCACGATTGCTGCGGGGAATTGGGAGGAATGGTCGCTCCGCATTTGCGGCAAAATCTTTTCGCGGTGGTGATTCTCATCGGGCGACCATTCCTTCAGTCAAATAATGCACGGAAATTCCTAAAAGGTTACGAGCGCAACGCGGCAATGAGGGCGCGCAGCTCATCTTCGATCTCGGCTGGCGTCGCCACCGTATGCGCCACTTCCTCACGCAACAGCTGTCGGTAACGCTGTCGCAGTCGATGAAAGGCCTGTTTAACGGCGTTCTCGGTCATGCCAAACTCGCGCGCGATCTCCGCTTGCGACGGTCGATCCGGTTCGTCAGAGAGCAATGTGTTCAACCGCTCCAGCAACGGCGCGCTAGCTGATCCCTGAGATTCCTCGCGCAAGCGCGCGAACACCCGGTCGAGCACGGTGAACGCCCAGCGACGATCATAAAGCAGATCGGCGCTCAGCATGTCGCTGCGATCGAACTCGCCAGAATCGTAGGATTCGATCCCGTGGAGCGGAATCAGCGTTCGCCCGCCGCCCCGTTTGATCGTCGCGGCATCACGGCGCTCGTTCGCCATGAAATGCTTGAGCGAAGCTAGAAGGAAAGAACGCAAGCGGCCCTTTTCCTGTCGCACGGACTGGAAATCTTTGCGCTCTAAAATCAGCGCGAAAAACCCCTGGGTGATATCTTTCGCCTCCTCTGGCTTAGTACCTTGTCGCCTGACGAAGCTATAAATAGGTCGCCAGTAAGTGCGGCAAAGATTTTCGAGCGCCTCCTGAGCGGCTGGCGATTCACCTTGTGCCTCCAGCACCACGCTCCAGTGTGTGGTGGTAAACACCCCCGCGCCAGCAGACGCCGGACCAGTCGCGCTCAGTGAAGTTACGTCATCGGGGGCGGCGCTCACAGCGTAATCACAGTAAAAATGCGTGCCGAAAGCAAGCCTGCATGTAAGGGAACAGATGTTGGCTCTACCCTGTGCCGATTACGTCGGCAGGACTGTGGAGAGCGTCACTTCGCTATCGATGGTTTGTTGAACGACATTTTCTACAGTGGCGCCGACTTTTGATCCATCGCGATCAACTATCCAGACTTGCTGGCCTTGTTCGAATGGACCGCGGGCCATCACCTTGAGCAAAATGCCCTCTTCGGCCGCCGGATTCTCGAGCACCTCGACGCAGATTGCATCGGTCTTTCCGAAGTCCGTCTGCAAAGTCAGTTTGTCATCAATTTTCGGCCTTCGCATGGACAACAGCCGCTAGGTTCCCGCTAGAAGTAATCGCTCCTCGCTCCGCTGCCGAGCGTGTCCGCGCTCACAAAGAAATCATCCATCCACACCTGTCTCGACCAGTTCGCGCGGCTGCGCGACGTGCGGTTTGGTCTTATCGCGCTTTAGCACGCGATACAGAAACCAGACAATGAAACAGTTCGCCAGCAGAATGAGCGCGCCGACAACTCCAGGGTGATGCCAAATGTGACGCACCTCGAGTGGAATCAACGCCGCTGTCGCAAATATCATCAGTAGTTCCGCCCAGCGTTGCTCCATGTAAACGCCGATTCCTTCGGTAAAGAGTACCGCCGAGTAAAAAAGCGCCAGAAAACCGGTCGCACGCAACGTGCCGCCGGAGAGCACAGCCTGTAGTTTGTTGAGCAGATAGTCCACTGCCTTGCTGTGCTCCAACAGGATTTCGTCGGCAGTCCAATTCGACAGGGCATCCATCCAGCGAGTCCGCGCGTTTAGGAAAAGCAGCGAAACACCAAGCAAGAGCAGCAACACGCCTTTACCGATTTTGAAGAGCGCGATGAGCTTAAGATAACGATGGCGACGCGGCTCCTGCAAAATGGCAGGCTCGTGATGCGCCAGATGACTCATTGGTTTCACTGCTCGGCGATCTTTCCGTGTCTCGCAACCCGAAGATCACTAATTACAGACTACAAGACCACTGGCCAAAAGGTAGGGCGCGCAGTCCTCGGCGCGCCGATTCGGATTCACAAAAATCTGCACGCACTGAGTGACACGCCCTACCCTTGTTGCCCGTGGTCTCGTTGTCTCGTGGTCATCTCAACCAGCAATGACCGGACTTTCCCGACAGCAAATTTCCAGCTTGTTGCCATCCGGGTCCTCGAAGAAAAACGCATAGTAGCCCGGACTGTAGTCGACACAGATTTCAGGCCCTTCGAGCGCCTTGCCGCCCGCTTCGCGCACCAACTCCGCCAGCCGATCCACTTCTTCACGCGTATCCGCCCAAAATGCAATGCGCGTTCCGTTTGGCTGATGGTTCTTATCCTCCGTGAAACCGAAAAATTCCGACGGCCTGTCGCCCCCGGCAGAATAAAACGTATGGAAATCTCCGCCAACCTGATCGCTCGACGGTGTAACGGGCGCCGGCTCAGCTCTTTCGTGAACAAATCCAAGCCGCGGCAAAAATTTTCGGTAGAACTTTCTTGCCACCTCCATGTTTTTTACCCGTAGGTCGATATGATCAAAGCAACGAGTTTTCATTTTGTGATTCTCAATTGGTTTCCGTCGCAATTCAATCGTTTGTGATGCAGGATCTCTTCGCAGAGCAATTGAAAGCGCTCCGTGCGGCTTCGTTGGATCGGCATCTTCGGGAAATCAGCAGTTCGCAGGGGCCAGAGATCGAAATTGACGGCCAACGCTTCGTAAACTTTTCCTCGAACGATTACCTCGGTTTGGCAAATGATCCTCGCCTGCGTGAAGCGGCAATGGCCGCGATCGATGAATTCGGCGTCGGCGCGGGGGCTTCGCGGCTGATCAGCGGGACGCAATCGCCGCATGTGCGCCTGGAGCGCGCATTGGCTAAGTGGAAAGGGACTGAAGCTGCGCTGTGTTTCAGCAGCGGCTACGCCGCCGCACTCGGCACGATTCCGGCGCTGGTTACCAAAAATGATGTTGTCCTACTCGACAAACTCTGTCACGCCTCGCTGATCGACGGTGCAAAATTGAGTGGCGCCATCCTGCGCGTTTTTCCACACAATAGTCTGCGCAAACTGGAAAGTCTTCTGGAGTGGGCCCGGCGCGAACACCCGGGGAAACGCGTTCTCATCGTGACCGAGTCTGTCTTTTCCATGGACGGCGACCGCGCACCGTTGCGCGAGCTGGTCAAACTAAAGAAACGCTTCGATGCGCTCTTGATGTTGGATGAAGCGCACGCCGTCGGCGTGATCGGCCCAAACGGGCGCGGTCTGGCTGCGCAAGAGAACTTGAATGAAGATATCGATGTTCAGATGGGAACCTTAAGCAAGGCGCTCGGCACGAGCGGCGGCTACATCTGTGGCTCCCGTGATCTTATCGAATGGCTGATCAATCGCGCCCGTTCCTTCATCTATTCCACTGCGCCGCCGCCCGCAATCGCCGCGGCGGCCCTGGCTGCGGTGAACTTTCTTTCATCTTCAGAAGGCGAAGAGCGCAGGCTGTTGCTTGGGGAAAGAATCAAGTTGATGCAGGAACTTCTGCCGCGCACCGGATTAAACAAAGAGCAGAGCGCCGTTAGCAGCGCGATTCTCCCGTGGCTCGTCGGCGACGAGCAGGCAGCGCTCGATTTGGCCACTGCACTCAAAAGCGAAGGATTCCTTGTGCCGGCGATCCGTTATCCAACCGTAGCAAAGGGCTCCGCGCGTTTGCGCATTACAGTCACCGCGGCACATGAAGAAAATCACATTCGGTCGCTCTGTGAGGCAATCAAACGACTAAGCCGCGGAGGGGGAGCTTAATCCGGCAGAAATCGCTCCAAGATCGGTCGCAGTTTTTTTACCGTGGTTTCAGGCCAAAACTTCCGCTCGGTCACCAGCGCCGTGTCCAACGCGACGTGTTCCGGCCAGTTGGGCTCTGTCGGTATTCGCGGGATCACGTCCACAATCACTCTCCTCGCTGTCTCGGCGTTCGCCATTAGATGACCGAGGACCGTCTGTGCGGAAACCGGCTCTTCCTCTACCTTCCAGCAATCGTAATCGGTAATCATGGCCATCGTGGCAAAGGCGATCTCGGCTTCGCGCGCCAGTTTCGCTTCCGGAAGATTCGTCATCGCGATGACGTCAAAGCCGTTGCGCCTATTGAATTCCGATTCCGCGCGCGTGGAAAACGCCGGCCCATCCATGTTCACATAAGTGCCGCCGTTATGAATCGTAACTCCGAGAGACCTGGCTGATTCGGCCAGAAGATTGCGCAGATTCGCGCTGATCGGCTCCGCAAATGCAATGTGCGCGGCAATACCCTCGCCAAAGAATGTATGGGCCGCGCGGTTGCTCGTGCGATCATAAAACTGCGAAGGCAAGACTACATCCCGCGGCGCGTATTTTTCCTGCAAACTGCCCACGGCCGCCACCGAGATGATCCAGCGGACGTTGAGTAAACGCAGCGCGTAGATATTCGCCCGATGATTTATTTCGTGCGGCAGAATCCGATGGCCACGCCCGTGTCGCGGCAGGAAATAAACCTGGCGCCCGCTCAGCGTTCCGCCGACGAGCGTGTCGGAGGGCGACCCAAAAGGCGTATTGATCTGATGTTCCGTGACGTCTTGGACTTCCTCCATTTGATACAGCCCGCTGCCGCCGATGACGCCAATTGCCGGAATGTCTTCACTCATTGCGCGCTGCGATTTAATCCTAAAGACCGACTTGATGAAAAGCGGATAATCTCGCCGTGGCGAACGCGGCTGCGCCGTGTATTGTTTTCGCCCGTCCATGCCGAAATTTTTCATCAAGACCTACGGTTGCCAGATGAACGAGCGCGACTCGGAACAGGTCGCGCACTCGCTCATGGCACGAGGTTACGAACGTGTCGCACGCGAGACCGAAGCCGACGTCGTGCTCCTGAACACGTGCAGCGTGCGCGACATGGCCGACCAGAAGGCGCTGGGGAAAATGGGAATGCTCGGTCGCATGGCAAAAGAGCGGCCGCACGTGGTGTTCGGTTTTATCGGCTGTATGGCCCAGGCGCGTGGCGCGTCCCTGCTGAAGAATTTGCCGCATGTCGACCTTGTCGTTGGTACACAGAAATTTCACCGGGTCGCGGATTACGTGGAAGATTTGGTCGCGAAAAAGACGGCGCGCCCGGCGGTCGCGCCCTACCAAACTCGTGCGATGGACGATTTGCGGTTTTCGATCGTCGACATCGATGAGGAGGCAGGTTCCCAATCCACGATCCGCGAACAGCAAGTTGCGGCGAGGCAGGCGACGGCGTTTGTCTCCATCATGCAGGGATGCAACATGCACTGCACATTCTGCATCGTCCCCCAGACGCGCGGCGCGGAACGCAGCCGTTCGATTGATGAGATCGTGTGCGAAGTGCGCGATCTTGTTTCGCGCGGTGTCAAAGAGGTCACGTTAAGCTCCTTGAAGCCGTACACGCAGTCGATGGGCTCGAGCGACTACGCTTCACGTCGCCGCATCCGATTGGTTTCCGCGACGACTTGATCGACGCGATCTCGCGGCTGCCAAAGCTGGCTGAGCATGTTCATCTGCCGTTGCAATCTGGCTCGAACAAAATTCTTAAAGCGATGCATCGCGCCTACACGGCAGAGAAATACGTCAATCTCGTCGAGCGCATACGCCGCGCACGTCACAACATCGCGATTACCACCGACATTATCGTGGGATTCCCGGGCGAGACAGAAGACGATTACAAACAGACGCGCGATCTGGTCGAGGAAATCCAGTTCGATAACGCGTTTGTTTTTCGGTATTCGCACCGGCACGACACGCCTGCTGTGGAGATGCCCGATCAAATCGACGAGCGCACTAAGGAGGAGCGCAACCAGGATTTGCTCCGGCTTGTCAACGACTCAACCCGACGCGCTGGCGAGAGCCTGGTCGGGCAGTGCGTGGAAGTTCTATGCGAGGGACCGAGCAAAACAAATCCGGCGCGCTTAATGGGCCGAACGCGCACCAACAAGATTGTCGTCTTTGGAGGTGACGATGAACTTGTGGGCGAACTTGCCGATGTCCGCATCGAGCGCGCCAACGGATTCAGCTTGTCTGGCACGCCGGTGCTCAGAAGTAGTGCAACTTTTTAGGTTGCGTCCGCTTCATCGCAAGTTGAAAACTTGCGCCACCAGTGATCTACCATCTCTCTCTACAAGCCGCGGGAATCATCTCGGGCGCATTCCTTATTTTGATCAGCTTGCCCGGCTTAATAAAACCGGACCTCGCTAGTATTGCGCAAAAGTTTCCGCGATCTCACGTTGCGGGAGTATTTCTGCTGACGATCTGTCTTGTCTGGACGTTCTGGCTGCTCGCCACGATCCAGATGGGCGAATTTTCCGCCTTCCGGCGGCCGCTGCTGATTGCATTGCCAATTGGTTACGGGCTGGCCCTGCGTTTCGTCGATGAATTTCTCGCGGTACGCGCTCTTGGCATTCTTTGCTTGCTGGCCGCGGAACCGCTGCTCGATGCGGCCTTCCTGCGTTACGAACCCAGCCGGTTGCTAATAACGGTGTTCGCTTATGCGCTGATTGTTGCCGGCCTGTTTTGGGTCGCGATCCCGTACGTCCTTCGCGATCAAATCAACTGGAGCACGCGGAGCGTTTTTCGCTGGCGCTGTTTGCATGCTATCGGGTTCATTTATGGCGGTGTGATTCTCACGCTCGCATTTACGCGATATTAGATTTGTAGTCCCATTGGGATGACCGCCGACAACTAATCGATTTCGGCGCTCATAGAGCGCCGCTACAGTAGCGTATGAACCGGATTCTGGTGATCCGCGGCGGCGCAATCGGCGATTTCATTCTCACTTTGCCGGCGCTCAAGGCATTGCGGGAGGCCAGGCCGCGCGCGCATATCGAGATTCTTGGTTACAAGCACATTGCGGTGCTTGCGGAAAATCGGTTTTATGCGCAAGCAGCGCGCTCGATCGAATACGGCCCCCTATCAAGCTTCTTCGCGAAGAA
>QHOV01000045.1 GCA_003218885.1 Verrucomicrobiota bacterium
CCAGAGTTGGTGGCGGTCGTCGGTGAATCCGCCGTGGTGCGCTTCGTTGCGGCCCTCGACTGAAGAGCTGCTGACGGCTTTGCCATAGCTCGGCGAGCCCGGTTTTACGTCGACGGTGACAAGTTTATCTGCACCATCTCCAAGCCCTTCCACGCCGAGTGTCCAGACATAGACGAACTCTTCCTGACCTTCGATGCGGGCAAGATAAGGTGAAGAGCACGTTTCATCGGCGCGGGCCAAGTTCAGGCCGAAAATGAAAGCGAGCGCGAGTCCACCGGAAAAAGCGACGCGCGAAATTGCAGCGACAAGTAACTGACTATCGATGGATGTTTTCATTTTTGTGGGGTTCATTGATCACGGCTTCGAATAGATTTCTGCTCCGGCAGTTCGAAATTCTTCGGCTTTCTCGCGCAATCCTTCACCAATGGCGACGCTCTCGCCGATTCCTTTTTGGGCAGCGTATTTTCTAACGTCTTCCGTTATCTTGACGAGCTTCGTCAGCCCGCGAAGCTCGCCCTGCGGGTGACTTTTGATGTCATCTACCCGGCCGCTCCCGCTCAAAGCCGTGTTCATCGACATGCGCATCATACTTTCTGATAAACATCGCCAGCCTTGGCGAATTCGGCGGCTTTCTCTTCCAATCCACGTTTAACTGCGGCCTCATCGCTCAATCCTTTTTCGGCAGCGTAGCGGCGAACATCTTCTGTGATGCGCATGCTGCAGAAGTGTGGGCCACACA
>QHOV01000046.1 GCA_003218885.1 Verrucomicrobiota bacterium
TGGCCCAACGCATTTTTTCGACTTCTTCCTCGATCGACGACGCCACGGCGCTGTTGCCGATATTGGCGTTGATTTTAACCAGAAAATTGCGGCCGATAATCATCGGCTCGGATTCGGGATGATTAATGTTTGCGGGGATGATGGCGCGGCCACGCGCGACCTCCGACCGAACAAACTCCGCGGTAATTTCCTGGGGGATTGCGGCACCAAAGGACTGACCAAGATGCTGATGGCCAAGCGAGTTTCGGTCGGAAGTATAAGGTAAGAAGGATGAATTATGAAGTTCGGAGTCGCTGCCGTTCCCTTTCTTAATTCTTAATTCTTCCTTCTGACTTGCGATTCGGTGGTTTTCCCGAATCGCGATGAATTCCATCTCGGGCGTAATGATGCCGCGCCGCGCGTAAGCGAGTTGTGTGACAGGGCCGGACTTTGCTCTGAGTGGTTTTCTTCCACCCGGTTTCTTAATTCTTAATTCGTCCTCCTCACTTCCATTGCGCTTTGCCAAATGCTCGGCATGCGCTTCAGAAAGCCAGCCATCATCAATCGGCTGAACTTTGCGCCCGTCGTGTTCTTCCACGTCACCGCGGTCGCGGATCCATTTTGCACGCAGGGCCGGAAGTCCTTGGGTAACGTCGCCGTGAAAATCGGGATCGCTCCATGGGCCGCTGGTGTCATACACGCGCACCGGTTCGTTCACTTCGATCTCGCCGTTTATCGACTTTGTCGGCGCCAGCGAGATTTCGCGAAACGCCACGCGAATATCGGGATGAATTTTCCCGCCAACGTAAACTCTGCGCGAGTTCGGCAAAGGTGAACGATCATCCACAGATTGCACAGATTTTCGCAGATTTTTCTTTTTTAATCTGTGTGAATCGGCACCGAGGGAATCTGTGGATAAAACTGATTTCTTCATAAAGCCATGCGCAGAAGAACGCATGGCTGACATTGCCAGTCCGGCATCGGACCCTCGCTCCCTTCGGCGGCATTACCCACATCAGGTTCAAGGGGTCTCTAGCTTTTCGCCAGACTCTCAGCCACGCGGCTCCCCCGCATTTTCTTTCTCGGTTAGATTAAGACTTGTACAGGCGAAGTCAACGCACCTAACTGCGGCTTTGTCCTGCACATCTCGACACTACAGACAGCGCAATCGGCGATCGCGCTGTCTTTAGTAAACGCTGGCGAGACTTTATCCCGCTGGCTTCGCGGCTGATTCTTCCTTCATGTTTGTGTGAAAGATCGCCTGCCATTGTCCGTTCTGTTTTTTCCAGACAGAGGCAGCGTTGTAGGTACCGGATTGGTCTTTCCCATCGTATGTGCCTTCGACGGCCACCTTGTATGTCGAAACAATTGTGTCCGCTCCGTCGGAGGTGACTTTGTAATCGCTGATTGCAAAGGATTTCATGTCCCATTTTTGCATGTCCGCCAATTCCTTTTGCATGTCGGACATGCCTTCAGTGTAGACAGCCACCAATTTTGCGGACACGACCTTCTTAAAGTCGTCCGGCTTTTTGTCCTTAAACGCCTGCCAGGCCGCTTTCTCTTTTTCCATCATCGTGTCTTCATTTGTCGCAGCGGTTGAAACGGCGACCGTCGCAAGCAACGCGATCATTGTGTAGCTGATATACTTTTTCATTATGTCCTTTCGTTGAGGTTGAGTGTTGAAGTCAGCTTGCTGCATGCAGGCAGATGGTCAAGGCCGAGCCTGCGTCTTCTGCAAATACCGCACACGACATCGCCTTCATGCGACAGGGTCAACCGTGTCGAGGTTGCGTTTTCACGGAACAATGGGAGCGGACTCGAGAGACGATCTTTGCGAAGGAGTTGAGGCGTGCTGGGGCGCAAGAAAGGCAGACCTGCCGACCAAGTCGAGTAAACTTGAATCTGCTTCCTTCAAATTCCCGTCCTGAATAGCGGGTTCAATCGGCGCCGATTTGATTTGCTTCCGATAATCTGCAACGAGCATTGGCGGCTGCTTTTTGCCCAACGCCCGATAGTTCTCGATCCCGACGCCGATCGCCGCCGCCAGCTTGCCGCGCCAATCTTTATTTGAAATCAATTTGCATTCACCGCGTTCTGTCAGGAAGCCTCCCTCGATTAGCACAGCCGGCACTTTTGTCAGACGAAGGACAGCAAACCGCGCGCGTTTGATGCCGCGGTCGTACTCGGGGATGTGACCGAGGAGCGAATGATAAATGCAAGTCGAAAGCGCCATGCTCTGCGCATCCACCTCGCTGCCGGGTTGCTTGTTCACCGAACTCGACGCCACCGCGCTGTCGGACGTGGATGGCGCTCCTCGCGGCGTAAATGAAAAAATTTCGAAACCAGTAGCGTTCGGATCATCATTCGTCGCATTGAAATGAATGCTGACGAAAATCGAATTGTGCGCGGCGTTGGCGATCTGTGCGCGCACTTCCAGCGGCACAAAATAATCGCCCTCGCGGGTCATGATCACGCGCAGGCCTTTCGCCTGCAAAAGCGGGCGCAGTTTTCGCGCCACATCCAGCGCAAAATCTTTTTCATATCCGTAACGACTCACCTGGCCTTTGTCGTACCCGCCGTGTCCCGGATCCAGAACGACTGTCTGAACCTTGCCAACGTTTGGGACACGGTGCGGGCGAACGAGCGGCTCGATCGTCTTGGCCACATCAGTGCGCGAGACCAGATACTTTCCGCCCTGCTCAATTAGCGGGAAACACAACCAGCTGCGTGCACCGTTAACCATCGTCTCGCGGCTGCCACTAACAAATTCCAGTGGATTCTTGATGGTCTCGAACCGGATTTTCTCACCCGCATCGACAACGCCCGCGGGCAAACCGTAAAACCGAGAAATATTTTCGACGCTTAGGTAATCCTGACCACTTACCTTGATGATTTGCCAATCGCCGGCAGCGGATGTCTTTGGTTGTGCGAGGGCAATCCCGGTGGTGAGTAATGCCACATTAAAACAACATCGCACCGTTCCGATCATCTCTGCGCTAGGTTATCAAAAGATCGGACTGATCTCAATAGGGCAGGTTGACCATCGCCTCTCCCCTTGGCGGAAACATGCGAACTAGTAATTGACTTGTTGATTTTTCGCGTTAAAAACCGGAAATGTTTTTGCCTGCTCGACGTTTCTGCGGCGCTTGGATTGCTTTGCTCCTGCTGGGTTTGACGCCGCTATCTGCCATCGCAGGTTCTCCTGCTCAAAAATTTTCAAAATCTTGCGTCTGGCGCGTGACTAATGCCAAAGCGCCATTTTACCTGGTGGGCTCAATTCATGCGCTCGGCAAAAGTGATTATCCGCTCCCCTCGCCGTACGAAGTCGCGCTAAGAGACAGCAAGCGCTTCGTTTTCGAATTCGATCCGAACCGTCATGCCGAATTCGAAAGGAAATTTGAAGCTGCCGCCAAATATCCGCCGGGACAGGATATCCGTTCGAAGATCGACCCGCAGCTCCTGGTTTGGCTGCGTCAAAATATTTTGACCGTCAAAGCCGACCCTCGCTGCGGAAAGCGAGCACAAGTTGCAGGTTTCGACAGCGAACTCCGTTACAAACCATGGTGGGTTGCACAGCACCTTGCCGCCCCGGCCAGCTATAGCAAGAGTTCCGCCTCGCACGGCTTGGACAATTATTTCGTGGACCGTGCGCAAACGGCAGCGAAAGAGATAGGAGGACTCGAATCGGTTGATGAACATGTGGCGGTTATGGGTGGATTGTCAGATCGCGACGGCGAATTCATGCTGCGAGAAGCGCTTACTCAGCCGAAGGATGGCGCAAAGGAATTCAGCAGGATGTACAAGGCATGGCGCAGGGGCGATACCAATGCGCTTTGGGCAGGTGATGCGCAATTGCGCAACCAGGCGCCCAGGATTGCGGCGCGGCTCGTCGGTGATCGCAACGTGAAATGGGTTTCGCGAATCGAGGCCGAACTGAAAACTGGTAAACCAACAGCGATTGTCGCGGGCGCGCTTCATTTCGCCGGTCCCCGCAGTGTCATTGCGCTATTGCAAAAACGCGGTTACAAAATCGAGCAACTGCAGTAGCGGTTCTGCAAATTCCCGCTGTAAAGAAAGTGCCCTTCCCGCGGGAGCCGCTTCAACGGAACTGCGTCTAGAAGGTCTAATCCGCATCACACAATACGGAGCCACTCACTGCCTTTTCAAAACTATGAAGTCATTCATCCCGATCATCATTTCGATCTTTTGTGCATTCAACTTGCGAGCTGCAACGCCGCCGCAGACCGAGCAAAATCCGCCGCCGCTCGATCCGAAGAACATGGATACATCAATCAAACCCGGTGATGATTTCTTCCGTTATGCCAACGGCACGTGGATCAAGCGCACCGAGATCCCGCCGGAATATTCCCGATGGGGAGCGTTCAATGAGTTGATCGAGCGCAACAACGATGCGCTGCGCGTGATTGCCGAGCAGGCCTCGAAAACGCAGGTCGATCCAAAGCTCGCGCCGGAAATACAGAAGGTGGGCGATTACTACGCCAGCGGCATCGATGAGAAAACAATCGACGCCCTGCGAACGAAACCGCTCGCAGAAGAGTTCCAGCGCATCGACGCTATCAAAGACCGCGCCGCTCTACTCAAGGCAATCGCGCATCTGCACACAATTGGCGTCGGCGCATTTTTCGAGTTTGGCTCAGGTCAGGATGCGAAGGACAGCTCGCGCGACATTGCGCAGGCGGTGCAGGGCGGGCTGGGCATGCCCGATCGCGACTATTACACGAAGCAGGACGCCGACATGAAGCAGAAGCGCGAGAAGTACGTCGCGCATGTAACCAAAATGCTGACGTTGTTAGGCGAGCCGGCGGACAAAGCGGCCGAAGACGCGAAAAAGATCCTGGCGCTGGAAACAAAACTGGCCGAAGCGTCGCGCACCCGCGTGCAATTACGCGACCCGATTAAGAACTACAACAAGATGGGTGTGCGACAGCTGCAGGACGTGACGCCAGACTGGAACTGGAGCGATTACTTCAAGACGATTGACCTGGTCGAGTCGGGCGATGTCAACGTGCAGCAGCCGGAGTTTTTCAAAGCCGCCAACGACTTGTTTAGATCGACATCGTTGGACGATTGGAAGGCGTACCTGCGCTGGCATTTGATCAATGCGACCGCGCCGACCCTTTCGAAGGATTTCGTAGACGAAGATTTCAATTTCAGAGAGCGAATCCTGCGCGGCACACAACAAATCAAGCCACGTTGGAAACGGGTGATCCTGTCCGAGGATAACGACATCGGTGAAGCACTCGGCAAATTGTACGTCGGTTTTTATTTTCCACCTGAGGCAAAGGCACGCGCGCTCGAGCTCGTGAACAATCTGAAGGAGGCGCTGGCCGATCGAATCAAAACGCTCGAGTGGATGGACGAGCCGACGAAGCAGGAAGCACTGAAAAAACTCGCTGCGTTCACGGTAAAGATCGGTTACCCCGACAAGTGGCTCGACTATTCATTGCTGCAGATCGACCGCGGCCCATTCGTGTTGAACGCGCTGCGGGCTAATGAATTCGAGGCTGATCGCGACATTA
>QHOV01000047.1 GCA_003218885.1 Verrucomicrobiota bacterium
ACGCACCCACCTAGCAGTATCATCGAGATGACAACCACAACGGTCGAGTCACTCAGTTCCTTGTAACGGCGGAACCCTTTCTCCTTCGGGTCCCACGGCCAGGAAGCTTTTTGCAACTCCACCTTCACTTCACCGAGGAAGTTTTTGATTTTGGTAATCATTTAAAAGTTCCATAGCAACGTCCAACATCCAACGCCCAACGTCCAATTAGCTTACATCTCCGTTCGGAGTTCAGCGTTCGATGTTCAGCGTTCGGCGTTCGCAGCGCATTCAACACGCCAGGAGGGACTCGAACCCCCAACCGACGGTTTTGGAGACCGCTACTCTACCAATTGAGCTACTGGCGTATTTGTAATTGTCATTCTGAGCCAAGCGCAGCGGAGCCGAAGAATCTCTCGAATCACCAAATCAGAGATGTCTCGACTTCGCTCGACATGTGACAACAATTTAATCCAGAATCTCGCTCACGCGACCTGCGCCGACGGTTTTGCCGCCTTCGCGAATGGCGAAGCGAATCGTCTTCTCCATCGCAATCGGCGTAATCAACTCCACTTCGATTGAGATGTTGTCTCCTGGCATCACCATTTCCACGCCTTCAGGCAATTTAACCGTGCCAGTAACGTCCGTGGTGCGGAAGTAAAATTGTGGCCGGTAATTGCTGAAGAACGGAGTGTGACGTCCGCCTTCTTCTTTGCTCAGCACGTAAACTTCCGCCTTAAACTTCTTGTGCGGCGTAATCGAGCCGGGCTTCGCGATGACCTGCCCGCGCTCTACCTCCTCTTTCTTCAAACCGCGCAACAAAACCCCGACATTATCGCCCGCGCGCGCTTCATCGAGAAGTTTGCGGAACATCTCGATGTCGGTCGCTACCGTCTTGGCTGTGTAGCCACTGTGCCACGGCCTTCAATGTTGAACACGTCTTCGATCGGCATCAGGAACGGCTGATCGACCGGCCGCTCGGGCACAGGGATGTAATCGTCGATCGCCTCTACAAGCGCGAGTACCTGCTTTTCGGCGTCAGCATCGCCATTGAGCGCCTTGAGCGCGCTGCCTCTGACGATTGGGATTTTGTCGCCTGGAAATTCATACTGTGTCAATAGATCGCGCACTTCCATCTCCACGAGGTCGAGAAGCTCGGGGTCATCGACCATATCGACCTTGTTCAGAAAAACGACGATTGAAGGAACACCGACTTGTCGCGCCAGCAGGATGTGTTCACGCGTTTGCGGCATTGGCCCGTCTGCAGCGGAGACAACCAGGATGGCGCCATCCATTTGTGCCGCGCCAGTGATCATGTTCTTGACGTAGTCGGCGTGCCCCGGGCAATCGACGTGGGCGTAGTGCCGTTTCTCGCTCGAATACTCCACGTGCGCCGTGTTGATGGTGATCCCGCGCTCTTTCTCTTCCGGCGCGTTATCGATTGATTCGTATGCTCGCACTTCGGCCATGCCTTTTTTGTTCAGCACCATCGTTATCGCTGCCGTCAGGGTGGTCTTGCCGTGGTCCACGTGACCGATTGTGCCGACGTTCACGTGCGGCTTGTCGCGTTTAAAAGCTTCCTTAGCCATTTCAATTCTCCTGTTTAACTGAACTTCGTCTTTTCTTTTAATTATTCCACTGCCGGTCACGAGTTCTTTCTGGAGCCCATGACCGGGATTGAACCGGTGACCTCGTCCTTACCAAGGACGTGCTCTACCAACTGAGCTACATGGGCCTGCTTTTCGCCAGCCCAGCGCCTCCGCTGCGAGCCGAGCGGCAAACCGGTTTCGCTCTCTACCAGAGACTCAAAAGTCCCAAAGCCGCGTCAAATTTGCAATTTGAACGACCATGGGACCGTCTCGTTCCAGCAAAAAGCGTCCGCAAGCTAACCGCGGCCACCGTCGTGTCAAAAAAATTCTGGCGTCGGTAGGGACGGCGCGGTGCGCCATCCAGACATCGCAGCGCGATGTCCCTACCTTCAGCGAATTATGTGACTTGTCTCCTCTGCTTTGCCCCGCGTGATCAGGCGCACGATTACAACAATCAGAATCAGCACGACGATGCCGATCACGATATAAAGCGGATTGATCTGAGTAATCAGGCTGGGTTTTTCTGGAGTTGCCGTGGGTGCTGCTGTTGTTGCTGTCGTGCCACGCGGCGCATTTTTTGCATTAAGTTGTCCCTGGGTCCACTGCAAGCGCTGGAAGGTATCATTGTCTTGCGGGTTGAGCTTTAAGGCCGTTTCATAATCAGGGATCGCCTTTTCGTACTGTCCCATCAGACTGTAAGTGTAACCACGCTTGGTAAGGGCCTCCGTATCGTTCGGGTTTTTCCCAAGAAGAAATGTGTAATCGGCAATGGCCGCATCAAAGTTTTTCAATCCCCGATAGGCCAGTGCGCGCCGATCATAGGTCTGCAGGTCGTCCGGCCTTTTTTGGAGCACATTGGTGAAATCGGCTACCGCCTTGTCCCATTGACTTAGTCCCAGCTCGGCGAATCCGCGGAACTTGATCGCAGCGACTTCATCGGGTTTGATCTCGAGTGCTTTCTCGGTGTCAGCCAGCGCTTGCTGATAATTTTTTTGCTGGAGGAAAACTTGCGCTCGACCGACGTAAGCCCGCATGTCTTTAGGCGACAGGTCAATGGCTTTGGAAAAATCGTCACCCGCTTCTGGGAATCGCTGGAGCGCGAAATTCGCAAAACCACGACCCTCATAAAATGCAGGCTGTTTATCGTTTGCCAGAATCGCCCTTGTAAACTCCGTCACCGCTTGTTCGTACTGCTTGCTGTCAAGCAATTGGACGCCCTTTGTGTACTCGCTCGTCCCGGCTCCCGCGGCTTTCTCTTTGGGTGCCGCTTTCTCCTTGGCCGGCGCAAAGCTGGCCATGCCGAACAAGCCGACGGCAATCAGAAACGTTGTGATTCGACTGGTAATCATAATAGTTGTGTTCTCCTTCCAGCCCACTTTTTGAGCGATTTCTCGCTCGTAGGCGAGCAAATTAACACATCAAAAAAAGAATAGCGATGAACCAACTGGATTCCAGCCGGGAGATTGTCGGTATGCGCAGCCGCACCAGCACCTCGGAAGGTTATGCCGCAGTCTTCGCAACCATTCTCATCTGGTCCACGCCATCGCTTTTTCAGTATTACCTAAACCGTTACTACGATCCGTGGGCCCAGAATTTTTATCGTTATCTGGTGGCCTGCGTTTCCATCGCGCCCGTGCTGATTTATCGGATGCGACGCCGGGGCGAGCTGATCGATTGGCGTGCCGTAGCAATCTGCATCGTGCCCTGTCTGCCTAACGTTATTCATCAGGTCACGCAGGTGATCGCTCTTTTCTACATGGGCCCGGGCGTTTATACCATCTTCACGCGTGCCTCAGTAATTTTCACTGCGTTGCTTGCGCTCGCATTTTTCCCTGAAGAACGCCACGTCGTCAGGCAATGGCAGTTTCAATTGGGCACTGGCCTGGGATTGATCGGCGCATTCGGGGTCGTTTGGTTTCAGCCGGGATGGAAATCAGGTCACATCGCCCTCCCGGGTTTGTTCGTGGCATTTACCGCCACATTTTGCTGGGCGCTTTACGGTATCCTTGTAAAACGGCCTTCCAGGGAACTCGGCTCAATCCGCAGCTTCGGGGTGATCAGCCTGATCACGTCTGCGCTGCTGTTTCCGCTCACAATTGCATTTGGAAAAATTGACACCCCGCTTCATACAGGACCGCAAGTTAATTTGATCCTGATCATCTCCGCGGTGAGCTGCATCACGCTTGCGCATGTCCTTTACTATGTGGCCATCCGAGAGATCGGGGTGGCCCTCGCCCAATCACTCCAACTTCTCTGCCCTGCCGGTGCAATGGCACTCTCAGCCTGGATTTACGGCGAACGTCTCACTCACGCTCAGATCTGGAGCGCGGCCATCCTTCTCCTCGGTGCATTCCTCGCTATGCGCACGAAACCTATCGCCACAACCGAGGCGGCGGAGAATCTCTAGAACGTTCTCGGTGTTGGAGTGCAAGCGCTGCGCTTACAACTCGCGACATTTAGCTCTTCTTCAATGTCTGCGCTTTGCGTACCAATTCGATGAATCCCGCACGGTAGCCATTTGTATCGGCGCCTTTTCCTTCCTGCGCCCATTTCAGCACCGCGCCCAGCGTTCCACTGCCTTTGTAACCGGAATCGCAAAGAATCATTCCAAACTCCGCCACCGCAGCAGCGAACTTCAAATCCGGATGCGCTTGTGCGAAATCGACCCAATCATCAGTGACACTGCGCTCGATGCTTTGTACCTCCCCGTTGCCATCTGGTTTCTTAAATCGCAGTTTTGCGCTGAGGAGCGTTTGCGCCTCCTGCCGCGTAATGAATTGTTGCGCGACTGGCACAAGTTCATACAAAGCCGTGACCGTGTAACCAGCAGCGATCCCATGGTCGCGCGCACCTTCCCTATTTGAATTCTCTCCTTGCACCGATCGTCTGTCGTAACCGATTAATCGATACGACCCGACGCGCACTGGATTGAACTCAATATCAATCTTTGTGTCTCTGGCGATGATATTCGCGCTATGAACGTCGCTCGATGCCTTGCGCCCCTTCAATCCAATCCGCATGAGCCGGTGCGATTGTTCCCATGGGCAACTTACAACATCCACATTGACCGAAAATGGCTCGTCCGCCGGGGGCCCTGGATAATCGTAATTGAAATAGTTTATCATCTGCTCGATGCGCACAGTGTTCTTGGGCGGAAGGATGCCGGCATTGATCGACTGCAAGACTTCCGAATAGGACGCTGAGGTCACGACGATTGGAAAGCTCGAACGAGGGTTGCTCGAGACGGAGACGAACGGGTGTTCACCGACATCATTGTACGGAGCGGCGCCGAAATCGCGGCTCGGATTTGGGGCGAACTGCGTGGTTTCCTCGCCTTCAACAGCGGAAAATCGACCGGATTCCGCTTGTTCACGCGAAGAGGAGTCGGCTAAATGCAGCGCGCTACCAGACCGATTTGTCGCCAACGCGAGAGCCCCGATGAGTGCTAAGAGTGTCAGACCGGCCGCCATCGCCAGTGGCCCAGCTTTTGACCAAAAGGAATCATCGCTAACAGCTATGAGCCTTCTCGGTGCGATCCATTCTTCCTTCAGTTCTTCCTTCAGTTCGAATTTGTATTGCAATCTCAAGGCTTGCGCCACTTGCTGTGTCTCGAGCACAACACGCTGCGCTTCCGGCGAATCAGCAATCGCACGGGCAATTGCCGATTTTTCCGGCCCCTCTAATTCGCCCAGCGCGTATGCGGTCAGTTTCGGATCATCCAAGTTCATTTTCATTCGGTGGTTCTCGGTTTAAATGGAATAAAATCTCCCGCGATCTCTCCGTACCGCTGCCGTAGTGTCTTTAATGCAGTGTGAAGCAAAACCCCGACATTGTTGGCGGTTGTCTTCATGATCTTGGCAATCTGCTGATAACTAAGATCGTTTTGGAATTTGAGTTGAATCACTTCCTGCTGCCGCGGCGGCAGTGTGGCGACGATCCGCAACAAAAATCCCGTCGCTTCCTTTTGCTCGAGTTGGTCGAAAGGCATCGGCTGCTCGCTTTCGCGCGCTTCGATCAGTTCGTCGTCCAGATACGTGATGCGCCTCTCTTTTCGGCAAACATTGAGCGCTGCATTGCGGCAAACAGTGAATAGCCATGTTGCTGGTTCATCTTCACGATTTAGCGCTCCATTGCGCTGGAATTTTACGAATGTTTCCTGAACGACATCCCTTGCCCTTTCCCTATCCCCGGTTATGCGCACGGCATATTGCAGAAGCGGAATTTCAAAACGTTGCAGAATTTCTTCAAACTTTTGCCCGACCTCTGTTTTCTCGCTTCGCATCGATTTTGCCGCATGAGAGGATACCACAGTCGTGAAACTCAAGGCTAATAAGACACACCCGTAAGCGTGTATGTAATCGGCACTTGGACCCGCTCGACAGTCCCCGGCTTAAAATGCCATCTTCGGAAAGCGTCGAGGGTTGCATTATCAAGAATCACGCTTCCGCAACTCTGCGCCATACGAACATCGACCACGTTGCCGTCGGCCGAAGCGACCGTCAGCAGCGCGATACCAGACCCGGTTATTCGTTGACGTCGCGCCTCGTACGGATACGCCGGGCGCGGCGCATACGTCACCAACGCTCTCACGCCTCCGAGCGGAGCCGCTGTGCCTCTCACAGAAGACGCAACCCGCGTTTTCTTGCGAGGGCGAACCGGCGGCGGCGTTCGATTCTCCTCAGGAAATGCCTCTAGGTCGGGAGGAACCTGTTGGGGCGGTGGTGGGTGCATCGCTACATCCTCCGGTGGTGTCTCTTCCGGGTCTTTATTCACTACCTCTATGTCAGCTCCGGCCGGTTTGAAATCTTGCGCGGCACTTTTGTCGGATTTGCCCTGTGCGACGAGGATTGCCCCAATGTGAATCCCAGCGGCGCAGGCAAATGCAGCGCACACTGGCCAGCGCCGACTTGGTCTGTAGAGCGCAGTGTTCATTGCATTGTCTTCTCATTAGAAAAACACCGCACGTTCTAAAAACTTAGCACCGTGGACTAGCGCTCCAGACCGTTACCAAGCTTCGAGTGGAGGTCTTCGTTGTTGAAGCAGCAACGCATTGCGTCCGACACTCGATGCTGGATTCTGAATGCTCGATACTAGATAATTGGCTGCGCGACCTCCAGTATCGAGCATTCAGAACCGTGAACATCAAAACGTATCTCGCCTCTCGCCAGAAGTTGATCGAACGCGCGCTCGATCGCTACTTGCCGAAAGCGAATACGAAACCTGCGACGCTGCACCGAGCGATGCGTTACAGCCTTTTCGCAGGCGGTAAACGGTTGCGACCGATTCTTTGTCTCGCCGCCGCTGAAGCTTGCCGGGGCAACGTAAGCAATGTGCTTCCTCTCGCCTGCGCGTTGGAGTGCATCCACACGTACTCGCTCGTACACGATGATCTTCCCAGCATGGACAACGACGATTTCCGGCGCGGCCGTCCCACTTGCCACAAAGTATTCGGCGACGGCATCGCGGTGCTGGCCGGCGATGCTCTGCTAACGATAGCATTCGAAATTGTCTCAAGAACGAAACCGGCACCCCGATACGATATTTCAGTCTTGCTGCGCGAGATTGCAGTTGCGGCAGGAAGCCAAAGACTGATTGCTGGCCAGGTGGCAGATCTCGAAGGTGAAGGCAAGAACGTTAAACGCGATCAATTGCAATTTATTCACGAGAACAAGACCGCAGCCATTTTGAAAAGCTCGGTGCGGCTCGGTGCGATGAGCGCGAACGCAGACGCCAGAAAACTTTCTGCAATTACACGCTTCGGACAGCGGCTTGGTCTCGCATTTCAAATCATCGACGACATTCTCGATGTAACGCAGACCTCTGAGATATTGGGAAAGAGCGCCGGCAAAGATGTGGCGGCAAAAAAGGCGACCTACCCCGCAGTGATCGGCCTGGAAAAATCCCGCGCCGAAGCCAGACGGCTCACGCGTCAGGCGCACAGTGCCCTGTCCGTGTTTAGCAGCCACGATGCCGAACCGTTGCATGCACTGGCAAATTATCTTCTCGAGCGCGAGTATTAATTGGTAGGGAAGGCTCACCGAGCCGTCCGCGGCGCCCTATCTCACACCAGCGCTAAATTCGGATCGATTTCTTCTGTTATTTTCGATTGAAATCCAGCCTGCAATCGCAGTAGTGCAGCAAATGCGATCATGGCCGCATTATCAGTGCACAACCACGGCTCGGCACTCTTGAATTCAAATCCTTTGCGGCTGCACGCTTCCCGCAGTTGCCGACGCAGTTCCTGATTGCAACTGACGCCGCCGCTCACCGTAATCAGATCAACACGGTATTTCTGGCCTGCCGCGATCGTCTTTGTCACCAGGACGTCGATAACTGCTTGTTGAAATGACGCGCAGAGATCACTTAGCAGCTTGTCATCCTGAGCGAATGCGAAGGATCTTTCATAGGCTGCTTGATCACGCTTCGGCCCTCGGTGATCCAAGCTTCGAGTGCGAGATCCCTCACTTTCGTTCGGGATCCCCGCGATTTTGGGCAGCAAGTATCGCACCGCGGTTTTCACCGCGCGCTTTTCAATTTCCGGACCGCCTGGGTAGCCGAGCCCGAGCATCTTCGCGACTTTATCGAACGCTTCGCCCGCAGCATCATCCACCGTGCGCCCAATTAGTTGATAATCCGCCAGGCCACCAACGAGGACCGACATCGTGTGGCCACCGCTTACGATGAGTGAAACATTCCGCTTGATTTGCTTGTCGCCATCCGCGTCACCGAAAAAGGGAGACAGCAAATGGCCTTCGAGATGATTGATTGCGAGGTAAGGCTTGCCAAAGCCGATTGCCAGTCCTTTGGCGATGGACGCTCCGATCATGAGCGAACTTGCCAGACCGGGTCCGCTGGTTGCCGCAAATGCATCGACTTGTGACACAGCGATCCGAGCCGCGCTTGTAGTGCGATCGAGCAACTGAGGCGCATAGATCAGATGGTTGCGCGATGCGACCTCCGGCACGATCCCGCCGAATTTTTCGTGCGCGGCAACTTGCGACGCGACTTCACTGGCAAGCAATTCGTGCCTGGAGTGATCGTCGCGTACGCGCAAGACCGCCACGGCGGTCTCATCGCAGGAGGTTTCAATGGCCAGGATCGTTGCCATAATCTAATTGTAGGGCAGCCTGCCAAACCGGGACAACCAAGGCGGTAACCCTACAATCTCAAGCGAGCGTGGTTATTTCTTTACCGCTTCCGCTTTCGGCGCGCTGTGCTGCGCATAAGTCATGACGCCCTTGAGCGCATCGATTGCGCGCAACATCTGGGCATCTTTAGTCTTGATAATCTTGGTCTCGTCCTCGGGTTTCATGTTTCCCGCATTGCGCAATGCAAAGAGAGCGCGCTCCTGATCGGCGGTCATGGCAACACGAATATTCGGAGTCACGCCATTGCCCTGAATAACCTGTTTGCCCGGCGTATAATATTTTGCAGTGGTAAAACGCACCGCCGAGCCGTCCGGCAATTGCATGACATTCTGCACGGAACCTTTTCCAAAGGTGGTTTCGCCGACAAGCACGGCCCGGTGCAAATCCTTGAGCGCTCCAGCAACGATCTCCGCCCCGCTTGCGCTTCCTTCGTTGATCAGCAACACCATCGGGAAGTTCGGACGCTCTTTTTTCGCGCCGGAAGTCGAGTAATCGTGCTGCTGGGAAACGACCCGTCCCTGGGTTGAGACCACCTTTGTGTTGGGCGGCAAGAATTGTGCGCACACGTCCACGGCGCTGTTCAACAGTCCGCCCGGGTTGTTCCGAAGATCGAGAACGAGCGCTTGCATGCCTTGCTTCTGCAAGTCGTCGAGCACCCTCGAAAGTTCCTCGGCTGTAGGTTCGTTAAACTGGATCAGCCGGATATAACCGATCTTGAACGGACCCGTAAGCTCCGCATCGAGCAGCCTCGCTCCTTTGACACTTTGAATTTTGATCTCTGCCCGTTGCAGCGTGTATTCCTTGATTTCATTGGTTGCAGGCCGCAGTAAGCTAAGGGTCACTTTTGCGCCAGCAGGCCCACGCAAAACATTGATCGCGTCCTGAAGATCCATTCTCTCTGTGGAAATGCCGTTGATGCGCAAGATTTGGTCGCCGGAGAGAACGCCCGCCTTGGCGGCAGGTGTGTCCTCCATCGCTGTGATGACCGTAGGCAGGCCGTTTTTCATGGACACCTCAATCCCGAGGCCGTTGAAGCGGCTGCGCGTGTCATCTTGCATGTCTCGAAAATCACTCGGGTCCATGAACTGACTATGTGGGTCCAGCGAAGAAAGCATGCCCTTCATTGCCGCAGTGACGAGATCGTGATAGCTCGTCTTGTTCTCATCCACGTAATCTTGCCGGAGCAATTCCAGAGTCTTTGCGAAAATGGAAATCTGCGCGTAGCCATTATCTTCTTCGCTCTTTCCGGGCTGCGCTTCTTGCGCGAACACGCCCGGAAAAACGCCAAGCACAAGACAAGCCAGCAACGGGATGATCACCAAGCGCCTCATATTTCAACCTAAAATTCGGAACAACTTAACCATCGCGCATGCGGAAATTTTGGCAACGCCCAACACAAAGCGTTGTCTTAAATGAGACTCGCAAAGATGAGTAACCGATTCTCTGGAGACTCCGGGAACTGCAGGCTGCCAGCCTGCAGTTCCCGGCAGCTTGCCGCGAACCTTTTATCGCTCGTCTTCATCCTCGTCGCGTTTTTTCTTCACGCCGCGAGCAACTTCGCTGCACAAACAGACGATACCGAGTACGAAGCGGTAGCCGAGGAATACATTAAAACCTACCTCGCAGCCCACCCGCTTGAGGGAACTGCCCTCGGTCTCCACGAATACGACGGCAAAATCAGCGATTACAGCCGTCTGGCGCTGGATGCTGAGCTTTCCCGGCTCCGGCGGTTTGACGATCGCCTGGCCAAGTTCGATCCGGCCAAATTGGATACACGCCAATCCATCGATCTGCG
>QHOV01000048.1 GCA_003218885.1 Verrucomicrobiota bacterium
CATCGGTCAGCGCGGTCCAAACGCGCGCCACCGGTGCGTCCAAGGTTTGCTCGACGACGACGCCTTCAGTTAGGTTTTGTTCCGTAGTCATAATCGTTGGATTAGTATTGGTCGTGTCGCCGAACCCAATCCATCGTCGATTCTGGATTTTCGTCGCGTCCTTTCGGCACGAGATCGAGGAGGTTGTATGTGCCAACCAAAATGTCGAGCCCGCGCGCGTAAGTCGAGTAGGTGTGAAAGACGTCGCCGGCCTCGTCTTTGTAGAACACGCTGAGCCCAGGCAGTTCATCCATCATGAATTCTCCTTTTCGGTAGTTGTAGTAGGCTTCGTTCTTCTTCTCGTCTTCCTTTGTAAACGAGACGTGGTAGTCGAAGTTGAAATCGTTGCCGTGCGACGACAACCACTTGAAGCGCCAGCCCATCCGCTTTTTGTAGGCTTCGAGTTTGGGCAACGGCGCGCGTGAGATCGCGACGAAGCTCACGTCGCGATGCGGCAAATGCCAGTTCGGGCCATCGAAATGATCGGCCAGATACGAGCAACTCTTGCATCCTTCTTCCCAATCCGGGCCGAACATAAAATGGTAAACGATGAGTTGGCTTCGGCCGCCGAACAGATCGGCCAACGTCTCTTTCCCTTTTGGGCCGTCGAAAACGTACTCTTTGTCGATCTTCAACATCGGCAGTTGACGCCGCGCGGCGCTGAGCGCGTCTCGCTGGCGCGTGAATTCTTTTTCTCGCGTCAGCAAATCTTTTCGGGCGATCAGCCACTCAGTTTCCGAAACGATTTCTCTTTGTCTTGCTTTTGTTCTTGGTTCCATCTCTTGCAGTTTCATTTTGGCTTCCTTTGATTTGGTTTGTCTGTTTTCTTCTGTAAAACCTGCTCATGGCCAGGACGCTTAGTCCACCGCTCGACGTCGCGCTGGCTGCGATGAAAGTAATGCTGGCGATGCAAGCGGGACACATGGTCGTAATTGTTTATCGTTTTTTCGAGGGGTCTTTGGTCTTTTCCAAATAAGCGGCCAAACGATCGAGCGAGTCTTCCCAGAATTTCCGATACTCTTCGACCCATTGCGCGGCTTGCTTGAGCGGTTTGGCGTCCAGCTGCATTTCATGCACGCGCCCGTAGCGCCGGCGGCGTAACAATCCAGCTTTCTCCAAAACGCGGAGATGTTTCGAAACCGCGGGCAATGACATGGCGTGCGGCCGGGCGAGGTCGGTGACGCGTCGGTCGCCCCGGGCAAGATGCGCCAGGATCCGGCGCCGGGTCGGATCCGCCAGGGCGGCGAACGTTCTGTTCAGGGTGCTCGAATATTTAACCATCTGGTTAACTAATAGCAGAGTCGTTTCTAGCGTGCAACATATTTTTCGTGATCTATAGAACCTGGCTGATCGCGCCGGCCGCAGCAATAATGGGCCAGGCGCAAAGCGCCAGCAGCGCGCCGAAGAGCAACGCTTCAATCGCAAACTGCAGGTGATTCTCGCTCGCGAAAAAATCTCGGGCGAATTGGAGAACAAGTCGTCCGCGTATCGTTCGCGCTCGTTTTATTTTCGAGACCGTTCGCTTAATTGTGATTACGCGCATGTGTGTGAGCGTACTCACTTGCCTGTTGCCGTCAGGTTACGAATTGTGAAGAACGCGTGACATTAGTTCGACATCCGTCATTCGGATTTCGTCATTCCTCCCGACAAGCCTCCGATTCTCAACGGGCCGAACCGCGGAGAATGGATGATAGTTGACCAGCGAAAGAATGCCATCTGCTCCCTCGACCAGTGCCGTGCAGCTCTCGACCCAGTCGCCGCAGTTGTAATACGTCACGTTGCCGAACTCGCGGATAGCTGCGCTATGGATATGGCCGCACAGCACGGCATCCACGCGATGGCGTTCCGCATAATGCGCCACAGCGGCTTCGAATCTGCCGATAAAGCTCACCGCGTCCTTCACACGCCGCTTGGCGTAAGCGCTGAGCGACCAGTAGCCGAGACCGAAGCGGCGCCTGACAAAATTAATAAGCGGATTGAGCGAGAGCAAAAATTGGTAGCCAAGGTCGCCAGCGAACGCGAGCCATTTCACATTTTGCACCACGGTATCGAGCTCGTCCCCGTGAATAATCAAAATGCGTTCCCCGCAAGCGGTGACATGGATTGCCCTCTGCTTGATCTCGATGTTGCCGTAGGCGCCACAGAAGTCCGTCACCAGCTCGTCGTGATTGCCAGGGATGTAGATCACATGCGTGCCTTTGCGGGATTTGCGCAGAATTTTTTGGATCACATCGTTGTGCTGCTGCGGCCAATAAATTCCGCGACGCAGCGACCAGATGTCGATCAGGTCGCCCACGACGTACAAAGTCTCGAAATCATTTCCGCGCAGAAAATCCAGTAGCGCCGCAGCGTTACAGCCGCGCGTACCCAGGTGCGCGTCTGAGATCCATCCAGCGCGATAACGTCTCGGCCCCTCTGGCGATTTGTCGAAGCAGAATCGCTGCTGAGCGGTAAAAACTGGCGCTGGATTCCTCCGGGGAGACGTGAACGCCTGCATTCCTGATCGGCGCAAACGTAGAAAACACCGACCGCGGCGGCAAAAAGATTAGTGTTACTTTTGTGTGGCGAGAGGCCGGCGGCGGTAGCTGTCCGGCGGGAATGTAGATTGGGTTCGGTGGTCGGTGACCGGCGCTACAGCAAAGGATTAAAGCGCTCCGACCGTGCGTTCGAGCACGTAGCCAATTAGGCCACTCGCTGGAAGAGTGAAAAGCCAGGTCCAAATAATTCGTTCGACCACTGTCCAGCGCATTCCGCTGAAACGTTTCACCGCGCCGACGCCCATGATCGACGTGGAAATCACGTGCGTCGTGGAAAGCGGAATACCGTAGTAACTCGCGCCTTGAATGATCAACGCGGCTGTTGTTTCGGCCGCGAAGCCGTGCACTGGCTGCAATTTCACCATGCGATGGCCGAGCGTGCGAATGATTCGCCAGCCGCCAGCGGCTGTTCCTACTGCCATCGTCACCGCGCAAAGACCGATCACCCATTTGGGCAAGACGAAGACCGGCGTTTTGAGAAAATCTAACCAAGCCGGGAAATGATCAAAACTCCCAGCTTTGGTGCCGGTAAAAAGTGCCAGTGTAATAATGCCCATGGTTTTTTGCGCATCATTAGTCCCGTGGCTGTGCGCCATCCAGGCTGCGCTGAAAATTTGCAGTTTGCCAAACAGCGAATGGATGAAATGCGGCGTGAAACGATGCAACGTGACAAAAAGTAGAAGCATGAGTAACGCGCCGAAAATAAATCCGGCGAATGGCGAGGTGATCATGGGTATGACAACTTTCGGCCAGACGCCTTCATTCCATTTTATGACGGACCAATTGCCGCGCGCCGCAGCCAACGCTGCGCCGCAAAGCCCGCCGATCAGCGCGTGACTCGAACTGGACGGCAAACCGAACCACCAAGTCGCGATATTCCATGCAAATGCGGCGATCACGGCGCAGAGCACCGTCGTCATTGTGACGATGTCGGTGTCCACCAGTCCTTTGCCGATCGTGGAAGCAACCGCTCCGCCGAACAATGCGCCGGTGAGATTGAAAAACGCAGCCATCGCGATCGCTTTGCGTGGCGTCAGGACTCGGGTCGAGACTACGGTCGCAATCGCGTTTGCGGCGTCGTGAAAGCCGTTGCTGTATTCGAAAATGATCGCCGCAAGAACGACGGAAATTAACGTGAGCACGCGATTGCTTGCTACGAATATTTCAGCGCCACCTGCAGGATGATGTTCCCGGCATCGCGGCAGCGGTCGATTACTTTCTCCAACAAGCCATAAAGATCGTGCAGAAAAATGATCTGTTTCGGATCGTATTTGCCCTTGAAGAGATCGCGGAGGCGATCCAGCTCGAGCTTGTCCGCGTCGCCTTCGATGCTTTGAAGTTTGGCGTTCATTTCACGCGCGGTCTGGGCGTCGATCCCCTTACGCAACTGTTTTACCATCGACAGTACCGTCTCGGCTGCTTGATCGAGTAACTCAACCTGCTTCTGAAAACTGTGCCCGCGCAAATCGTCCGGGCAGATTAAGATCCGCTCACCGATTTTTTCGACGGTCTTCGGAATCTTATAAAGCGCGGCCGCCAGTTCCTGGATGTCCTCCCGCTCCAGCGGCGTGACGAATGTTTTTGAGAGTTGCTCGGTTAGTTCCTGCGTGATGCGTTTGTCCTCGCGTCGGCTGTGCGCAAACTCTTCGAGGTGCTCTGGCGTCTCATTTTGCTGAAGTTTTTCCAGCAGCGCGACCAGATGATGGACACTGCTGTCGGCCTGCTGCGCGCTCGCTTCGAGCAAATCGTAAAACTTTCCGTTCCTCCCGATAAGTTTTTGAATCGAGAACATAAACAGTTCCTCGTGTGGCCAGTAACCTTAAAAAAACGCCGCAACGTGGCGAGTAAGACTTTCGACTACCATGGAGTCAGCGCTTAGAGCATCACACGTGCACAACATGAAAGCGATACTGAAATAAGAAGATCAGCTCCGGCCTTCGTGTCGCGGCGCCAAAGCCGAGCCCACTTCCGCCGGAACCGTTACCCGCCCGCACGCCTCGGGCTGACTTGCCTAAAACATCAACTGCACGCGCCCAATGACTTCATCAAACTGATCGTCGCCGAATTCGGGATGTGCTTCGCGGAAATCCGACCAGGTATGAATGTAGTTGACCATCAGTTTGATATCGTCGCCATGGATGTAGTAGTTGAGCCCGCCGGTGATGGAATGAATGCCGTCGCTGCCCCTTTGCCCCGGGTTTAAATCCTGCCATTGAATCGCAACTTGAAGCTTCTTCGGGATCAGGAAATAGCCTGCCGTTATGTAGTAGCCGTTCGTCGTAAAGTCGGCGAACCCTGGAGGCACGCCGTTTACGGTGCGGCCGTTGACGTATTCCTCGAGGTATTCACCGATTAGATCAAATGGACCCAGTTTAAGCCACGCATCCACGCTCCACGCTGTTCTTTCATCCGCCCCCGGCAGGACGAACGGCGAAAGGGAACCATCAGTGTTTACCAACAGGTTCAACGTTTGTGAGATGTTCGTTCCCTTATCGTCGCGACTGTTGAGAACGTCGGCGCCAAGTTTCAGGAACGACTCTTGCCCCCAGATTTTGCTTTTGAAGAGCGTGGACTCCAACCGGCCGACATACATGAAGTTATTGTTATCGTTATTGCTGATGTTGCGTCCGTTCCCGTTGAAGATGCCGGCGTAATACGTCAGTAGGTCCTTCTGGTCAGGCCAAACGCTCGCGAATGGTTTTCCCCAGAGTTGAACGCCGATCTGCCGCTCCGGCGTGATCGCGCCCGTAGGCAAGCTGCGCTCGATGATATACAGGGAAGTGTCCGGCGTAGTTTGCTCCAAGCCAAATGGCGCTTTCCATTGGCCGACCTTGACCTGCGCCCAGGGAAATTGATGCCAGTTGACGAAAATATCGGTGCCCTCGAACGCTGTGCGGCTCGAGTTAAGTCCGTCGCTCTGCTCAAAGTCGCCTTCGATCTTGAAGTCGAATTGCTCCGCAAAGTCGCCGGTCAGATTGATGCGTGCCCGGCGCAGACGGAAACGATCTTTCAATGCCGTTTGACCAAAGCGCCCCTCAAACGCAGAGACATCGCCATCTTCAAAATTCGCCTGGATAAATCCGCCGAGCACCAGCTTTAGTTCCGGTCCACGCTGCTGGACATAAACAGGCGGTTTCTCTTCTTCGACGACGGCTTTCTCGACGTACGTTTTTCCGTCGTAAGCAACTTTCTTTTTCAATTTCCCCTCAGGCGGATATGCAGCCTCCTTGGTCTTCAAGCTGTTAATTTCCGCTTGCAGCTCGGCATTACGCTTTTCCAATAGATCGACCGCGCGCTCGAGTTTCTTGAGTCGCTCAGAGTCGGATGATGTCTGGGCGCTCAGCGGCTGCGCGGTTAGCAAAATAAAAACTGCAGCCAGGCTCGCGCCCGCTGCCCGTAAGACTGATTTCTTGATGAACATGAGTTTCTCCTTGGTGGTTGATGGTTGGATTGAGAGGTAGAACCGCTCGGTTAAAGAACTGCGTATCCGAATACGGGCGAGGCTAGAAGCCGTTTGTTACAGGCCGATGGCGAACAAGTAACGATTCGGCAAACTTTTGATCACAAAAGGGCGAAGCAGTTCTAGGAATTGGTGCCCAGGGTTGCAATTTAAGGCACGGGGGAGTTGACTTGCTGTTCCATGGAGACCGGCTCGGGCAGGAAAATTCTAATCATCGAAGATGAGACCGACGTAGCCGACCTTCTCACGCTCAATTTGCGCAAGGCGGGCTACAGGGTTTCGACGGCAGCGGACGGCGCGAGCGGTTTGCAGAAGGCGCGCGACGACAGGTCCGATTTCATCATACTTGATCTGATGTTGCCAAAATTGTCCGGGCTCGAAGTCTGCAGAATTTTGAAGAGCGACGCGGCGACGTCTCACACTCCGATTCTGATGTTAACCGCTAGAGCGGAGGAG
>QHOV01000049.1:0-5003 GCA_003218885.1 Verrucomicrobiota bacterium
TGCAGTTCGTTCGCACTTTTCCGAAAGGCGAACGCGGCAATCGCACCATCTTGACCCATCCGTTGAGCCTCACGTTAATAGCGTTTGTTGTGACCGCAGTTCCAGCCTGGGCCTTAACGAAACAGATCGGCAAGAACCTCGAAAATCTCTGGGTAATGGCACTGGCGCTCCTCATCGGCGGAATAATCATGTGGATCGTTGACACCATTTTCACGCGGCCGCGCACGATGCACATGGAGGACATGACGCTGCCGCAAGCGGTCTGGATCGGCGCCGCACAGATCCTTTCAGCCGTGTTTCCCGGAACATCACGGTCAATGTCCACTATCGCAGCTGGGCAAGTAGCAGGGATGTCGCGTCCGGCTGCGCTCGAATTTTCTTTTTTCTTATCGATGCCGACGATGCTCGTGGCCACCGGGTATGATTTTCTGAAGACGGTGATGCCACATCATCACGAGCAGAATATCGCACCGCTGATCATGAATCCTCATGAATGGATCGTGCTCGCAATCGGATTTGTAGTTTCATTTTTCGTAGCGCTGGCCGTTGTCGCCTGGTTTATCCATTGGGTGAGGTCACGCGGATTCGTACCGTTTGCTCTTTACCGAATTGTGCTCGGCATCGGATTGTTGACGCTGCTGATGCGTGGGATGATGTAATCATCTAGCGATGCAAACGGACGCCATGCTTCCCGATCTGCAAAGCGCCGTTCTTTGCGAGGATGTCCGCTGCGAAATCAACGGCATGCAAACGCTGGTGGGTGTGCTCAGTGTGATCCCGGCGCCCGCGTTGCCGATCAATTACATCCGCCTATGCATCTGGACGCGCTGGTGCAGTGGCGCAGGCAAATTTCGGCAAAAATCCCGTATTGTCGGCGTAGACGAACAGCAGGTCATCGGCCAGGCAGAGGTCGAATTCGTCTTAAAGGAAATGGAAGGGCACGCAACCAACGTCCATTATTTTGGCGGGGTGCAATTTCAGCAATACGGATTGCATCACGTGGAGATTTATCTGGAAAACGAATTGCAACTGCGCTTTCCGTTGCCGGTAATCCAGGTCACGCGTCCAACTGGCTAAACTCTGCGAGGTCTTGTGAGCCCGGGTTTGCTAACGGGTCGGATTTATTTACAAGGCGTTTTATGCTGAAGGGATTTTTCAAGCCGTTACTCTGCAGCGTTTTCCTTGTCTGGCAGATGCATGCGCAGGAAGTAGTCGTTCCTCGTGAAACAAAACCGGAAGCTCCCAGGCAAACAGCGCCGTCTTCGGAGCAGGCCCCTTCGGAATCGCCGGCACCGGCGCGACCCAAACCCAAGCTGCGCGAGCAGAAATCCGCTGCGGGGGCGCCAACGCTTGAGCAAATGCGAGCGGCGGGAGCGCTTGCCGGCGAGGGGCGAAATAACCGGTCTGTTCCGCAATCAACCGGAACGGGCGCGTCTGATTCGGAGACGCCGGCAGCGACAAGCCCAGCTGTTTCGGCAACTGTCACGCCGGTGAAAAGAGAAGTGCAGGTCGAGCAAAAGAGCGCATCGCGCCCGTCCAAGCCACGAAGTACAAAGCCGGAGGGGATCGGCCCAGTTCGGCCGACCATGATTGAATCTGGAAGAGAGCAACCAAGCGCTACTCCCTCGGCAAGAGGCGCAGCTGGCGGCGAGCAAACGCCCACGCCATAACCGGAGAAATACATCCAAGTGATAGGACGCCGCGCCTCGACGTCTGAACAGCGCAGCGCGCTGTCCCTACCAAGATGCAAAATTTGTTGCACGCAGACATCGCTAACCTATTATTCATAGGCAGTCCCGACTGTGTCCTGCCGGATGCATCGGGAAAATTTTTTGCCCATTTCTGATTTCAATGGCGAACACAATTTTAATTGGAATGCAGTGGGGCGACGAGGGCAAGGGCAAGATCATCGACGTCCTTACTGCCCGGGCTGATATCGTCGTCCGGAGTCAGGGCGGCAACAACGCCGGGCACACGGTCATATATCGCGGCGTCAAATATGTCCTGCATCTAATCCCGTCTGGAGTTCTGCGGCGCGGCAAAACCTGCGTGATTGGAAATGGCGTTGTGATCGATCCAGTAGCGCTGGTCGGTGAGATCGACGGTTTGCGTAAGTTGGGAGTCAAGATCGACAAGAACTTGCTCATCAGCGATTGCGCTCACCTTGTCCTGCCTTATCACCGGATACTCGACGAGCAACGCGAGCTGCGTCGAGGCCGCATTGGAACGACCAAGAGGGGAATCGGCCCGGCCTATGGTGACAAAGCAGCGCGCACGGGCCTGCGCATGTCCGACTTAATGCAGCCGATTGTATTCTCGAAAAAACTGCAAGCGAAGGTGATTGAGAACAACAGAATCCTCCAGGCCCTCGGCGCGAAGCCGATCAGTTTTCGGGAGGTCAACGAAACTTACTTGGCCGCTGGCAAAAAATTGCGTTCCTTCGTAGCAAACACGGTTGTCTATCTCCATCGCGCCATCGAGCGAGACAAAGAGATCCTGTTTGAAGGTGCACAAGGAACGTTCCTCGATATCGACCATGGCACCTATCCGTATGTGACGTCCTCGAATACAACAGCAGGCGGCGCATGTACCGGCACGGGCGTGCCGCCACATCGGATGGATCGCGTGGTAGGCGTGATGAAGGCGTACTCCACGCGCGTGGGCGAGGGAGCGTTGCCCACCGAGGACGACGAATTGACTCAAACACTTCATAACCTCGGACGCGAGTTTGGCGCGACAACGGGGCGCAAACGGCGGTGCGGCTGGTTCGACGCGGTGGCCACTCGTTATGCGAGGATGATCAATGGAATCGACGAGATCGCCATCACCAACCTGGATGGACTTGATCACGTCGATCCAATCCGAGTGTGTGTTGCGTATCGGCTAAATGGCAAACCCGTGGATGTTCCTCCCTGCGACGCCAGCCAGCTGGCCAATTGCGAACCAATCTATAAACAGGTGCGCGGTTGGAACACACCCACTCATTCTGTGCGAAAGTTTTCACAGCTTCCTTCGGCAGCGAGGAAATACGTCAGATACATCTCCGAACTAACCGGAGCAAAATTGTCGATGGTCAGCGTTGGGCCGGCACGCGGTGAGACAATCGTTTTGTAGTCGGTTTTTCCAGCGTGAAAAACGTTCCCCGTCACATCGCGATCATTATGGATGGCAATGGCCGGTGGGCCAAAGGGCGTGGATTGCCGCGTATTAAGGGTCACGAAGCCGGCGCCCAAGCGGTGCGAGAATGTGTGGAAGGCTGCGGCGAATTAAAGGTGGAATATCTCACGCTTTACGCTTTCTCCGCCGAAAATTGGCAGCGGCCCAAAAGCGAAGTCATCGCGCTGATGCGTTTGCTTGATAAATTTTTGAAGGAGAAAACGCCGGAACTAATCGAGAAAAATGTGCGTCTTCAAGCAATTGGCCGATTGACCGATCTGCCTGCGAGCTCCCAGCAACAACTCCATAAAACGATCGAGCAAACTGCTGGCAATACCGGTCTCACGCTCATTCTTGCTTTGAGCTACGGCGGCCGGCTCGAAATCATCGACGGCATCAAAAGTCTTCTGCGGGCGGTTGAGCTGGGTCACATCGACAGGGCGATGATCGACGTGGAGATGTTCAGCAAACATCTTTACACTCGCTACTATCCCGATCCGGATCTGCTTATCCGGACTTCCGGCGAAATGCGTCTGTCTAACTTCCTGCTTTGGCAGACTTCTTATACCGAAATGTACATCACGCCAAAGATGTGGCCCGAGTTCACCAAGACAGACCTCTTTGCCGCTGTGGAAGAGTTTGGGCGCCGCCAGCGCCGCTACGGAGTGGTGCAGTAGCCGGGACCGACTTGTCGCTCAGATGGAAAGTGATATGAGATTCGAAGGTCAAGTGGCGATCGTCACTGGAGCGGGTCGTGGGATCGGACGCGCTATCGCTTTGCAGTTTGCGAATGAAGGCGCGCGAGTGGCTTGCGTGAGCCGAACAGAGCAAAACGCGAAGAAGGTCGCGGATGAAATCAACGCCCTTCGCGCGGATGCGGCGAAAGCGTACGCGGTCGATGTCGCAGACCATGCTGCCGTCCAAAAAGTCGGCGGCAAGATTCTGGATGACTTTGGCAGGGCGGACATCCTCGTGAACAACGCCGGGGTGACACGCGACGGGCTCGCCATGCGGATGTCGCTTGAAGATTGGGATGTAGTTATCAACACAAACTTGCGCGGCGCGTTTAGTTTCACCCAGGCGATTATTCGGGTAATGATCAAACAACGCAGCGGCCGCATCATCAACATCAGCTCGGTAATCGGCCTGATGGGTAACGCCGGGCAGACAAATTACGGCGCAAGCAAAGCAGGCTTGATCGGGTTCACCAAGTCGCTCGCCCGCGAACTGGCGAGCCGCAAAATCACTGTCAACGCCGTCGCGCCGGGCTTTGTTACCACGGACATGACCGCCGGACTTTCCGATGACATCAAGAAAACGATTCATGCTAAAATCCCGCTCGGAAGGACTGCAACGCCAGAAGAAATTGCCAGCGCGGTAGTATTCCTTGCATCGGCGGAAGCAGGCTACATCACCGGCCAGGTGGTCTGCGTCGATGGTGGAATCGTGATGTAGCCGCTGTAGCCACGGCTCTGTGAGCCGTGTTTGGGACACATTTGCGGATTGTGCGTCTCACAGAGACGCCGCTACAGCGCTCACGCGCGCTCCACGATGATAATACGCCCCTCTGCTACAAGAACGCTGGCGGCCGAGATGAGCCATTCATACACCGTGTTGGCGCGATCGCCGAACAGACGCGTCGCGCATACCTGAAGCGACAAATGGATGTGATCCAATCGTGCTACATGTAAGCGTCCATCTCGCAATGCGGCCAGGTAACCGGAAGCTGCCGTTGTACCCACCGAGCGGGCTCGCAATCCGCCATGCACCGCCGCCGCTTGGGCGGCGTATTCGAAAGCATGCAAGGCTGATAAGCGTCCGTCGCGGCGCAATGGGTTTGCCGGATC
>QHOV01000049.1:5009-13573 GCA_003218885.1 Verrucomicrobiota bacterium
AGAGTGGGGGATCAGTGTGCGAATTTCCGCTTTGGTTATAGGGACTTCGTCAACCATCTTCACCACCCTAATCGCAAGGGAGACGCTCGCGCTACCCTAACTAGTCCCAAAACGGATAGAAATTAAACCAGTTGTAAGGGGCAAGACGCGAATAATGCTCGAGGCGCTCGGCGTAACGCTGCATCCAGAGCTGAATGTTTTCGGCGCGACGAACGCGATCTAAATCGATCTGGTCGGCAAAATGTTCGAAGTAAATCTCGTAGCGATTCCCGCCGCGGTAGAGTCCAAAAAACAAAATCACAGGGCAACGCATCATGGCGGCAAGCAGGACAGGGCCGGCTGGGAACGTGGCCGGCGCGTTAAGGAATTGACATTGCGTAGTCTTGTCGCCGCCCGAGACGCGGTCGCCCAACATGCCGACGAAACAGCCAGCATCCAGACTCTCCTTGACTCTTATCAATGTATCCGGTCGATCCGGTGCGATTATCGTTGCAGCAATCTTCCGGTTTAGCGCGTCAAAAAAACGCGTGATGTTTTGGTTGTGCAACGGGTCCATCAGCACTTTGAGCGAAAAGCTCTGCTGCATTACTCCCAACGCGCGTAACAACTCGAAACTGCCCAGGTGCGAGCCCAGGAGGATGCCGCCTTTGCGGCTTTCGATCTGGCGATGCACGATTTCCTTGCCATGAACCGTGATGCCAAAGCGCTCGAAATCGCCGCGCAGCAGGTAAACGCGATCCAGAATGGTCGCGGCGAAGCAATGAAAATGGCGAAAGACGTGCCACCAGCGGGCTGACTCACCGCGCAAACGTTTGAAGTATTCGTACGATGTCCGCCGTGCAGAGCGTGCAGTGATTACAAAATAAAGTGTGATCGGGTACAGCAGCAGCCTTGCCCCCCAGCGTCCGATGTGCGCTGCAATCCAGGCAATTACTCGCAGCGAAGTGGGCGTGCCGCGTTCCGGCAGGGTCGCCCAGCGATCTGCCTCTGACGTTTTAGTCCCGAGAACTTGCGGGATCATTTACCGTTTCCGTGTTTTGTCCACAAATGGCGCCGGTGAAAAAATGCGGATAGATCTCGCGAATGCGATCAATGTCCGGTGCCACTTCGGCGTGACCGAAGCCTGCGCGCGAAAAAGCGCGACGCCATTGCTCTGCAGTTAGAAACCCCGGGTTCGGGCGAATCTCCGGATCTGTTTGGACGTTTGTAAAACTATCCAGAATCTGAAACATCAACTCTGGATAGATCGGCTGATTATCGTAAGGCCGCACACATTCGCCGATCACAAGCCAGCCATCGGCGGCGAGAGCCGAGCGGGCTTCATTCAAGCTAAACAACAGATTCTTGGAGATATGCATCACGTTGACAGCGTATACGAGATCGAACTCTCCCGAGGGGATGCCTTGAGTGTTCCATGGCAAGTCTAGGTCCAGCGGTGCCCACTCCAGCGTCAAATTCGGATATCGGCCTGCCAGTTTACGTTGACTGCAGCGTCGGAAGTACGCGTTCGGCTCTGTAATGAGGTAGCGCTCGATTCGTGGCAAAAGGCCGCGTTCAGCAAGCAACTGCAGCAAAATTTCGCTGGCGCTACCGGTGCCTGCACCGACTTCTAAAATCCGGAGCGCGTGTCGAGTGGAAAGATGATCTGCGGCTAACACTGCGCCCACCCAATTATTCACCGCGTAGGTCAAATTATCGTTGTGGAAATAATTCAGCCACAGCGGCACGCCCTGTGGTCCGAGCAGATTATGATCGCCGCTTTGCTGGCCACTGGCAACGGCCGGATAAACGCTTGCAGCGTGATCTAACAAATCCAGCGTCGCCGCGTTGGCCGGATCAATGGTTAGACCCGCGGCGCGAAAGAGTTTGAGATCGGGCTGCCACGGTCGCTTCCTCAGATGATAGGAGCGGATTTGTCCGTCGGTGCGTGCCTCTGCGCAGCCACTTTCGACCAACCGTTTCAAGATCCAGGATAAAGCGAACTTGAAACGCGACTGAAAAGACAGCATGCGACAAAGTTCATCCGCTGTTCGCCAGTCCCCGAGTTGATCCACCAGGTTTAACTGCCGGGAAAGATCAACTGCCAGTTCAATGCTATAACGCTCCATCAGTTCAATGCTTTGATAGAGGCGTTCGCTGAACACCGTCGGCGGGAATTGCTGGAGCCACTGCGCCAGGCGCGGATCGCTCCGCTGGGTTTCAAACTTATGCGCGTCCGATAATACCGCGTTCACGAAATCACTTTGTCCCCGTAACGAACTTCAAGTTGACCCTCAACTATTACGCGGTCTTCAATGCGACAAGAAAAATTGACGTCGCCCCCGCCTTCAGTTCTCGTGGATAAGCAGATGCTGAACGTCTGCTCAGGCTTCAGTGGCACGAGAAATTTGACGGTTCGTATGCCGGTAAGCCGACAATCTTTGCGCCACTCAAGCAACGCCGCGAGTACTTCGTCGAGGATCACGACACCCGGTACAAGAGGCGCGTCGGGAAAGTGCCCGGGCAAACTTGGATGATCAGCGCGAATCGCGCGGCGAACTTCAAAGATTACTCGCGAACTTTCCCCAGCCATGACATCAGGCAATCTAGCGATTCGTTGACTGCTGCGTACCTATAAGGCGAGAGCGCCTGTTCCTTGCGTCTCAGCCACCAGCTTCAGCATTCTTTCCCGTAAACGAGACAAAATCAGAACGCCTTTGTGCTTCGGGAAACAATCCGTCTTGATGCGATGGCGAGAGCTTCTCACCATCCAGGCAGGCCCCAAATCTCTGACAGTACGACGCGAACGCACCAAGGACTTGCTCCGCAGAAGAACCAAATTGCGACAGATGATATCGATGATTGCGAGATTGGCTTTGGGCGTGGCTTGTAACCAACGCACGCATGCACTGTTCTGCCTCTCGCGATAATGACCAGCCGAAGTGGTCGTAGATTCGTCCGACTGCGGCGATAGGATCGTGACAGATTTCGTCATATCCTAGGTCGAAAATGCGACTGCTGGGCAGTCGATCGCGTTCAGGCAAAAATTTGTCCATGGTTTCGGACCAGTAATCGATTGCCTCACGGCAGGCGATGAACGAATCGACTGAATCGCTAAACGCGCTGCGAAGGATAGTTACGAGACTTGATACCGAAGCGATCGCTTCGACGGGCGTTCGGTGAGTTTGCACGAACAGCGCATCCGGATAGACGGACAGCAATGCCGGCATGGCAAACATGTGAGTGGGCGCTTTCAATATCCAACGGCGGGCAGGCCGCCGAAACTGCAGATGTTGAAGAAACCGGAGATGATATTCGTACGCGGGCCGCAGATCCTGCCGAAAAAACCAGTCGCGATATGATGGCACATAAAACATCGTATCGAACTGATCGCTTAGAAACGTCGGGGTCATCAGGCCGACGCACTCCTGCGGAACTTCCGCACCCACGGCATGTACGTAACGGAAAGTAGGTGCGAGCCAATTGAAGAAGCTACAATTCTGCGTTGCGCGGCGAATTCGGCGTTTCTCATCGGCGGGAGTAGGTGGAGATGGCGTCATCACTTCCCACATCAGGGGACATCGATGCTCCGGGTCCGCAGCCAGCAGACTTTGCAGCACGCTGGTACCGCTCCGAGGCAGCCCTACGATAAAGAGTGGTTCGCGGATTTCCTGGCATGCGATATCGGGATAAGCCTGTCGGTCCCGTTCCATCCGCAAACGCGAGCACAACGTCTGCAAGACATCGACCCTCAGAGCAATCTTTCCGATCAGACTGAGCCGCGCCTCGCTGTGGCAGGACTCGATCAAGCGCGAGAGAGCTTCAAAAAAATCCCCGTCACCGAAATCGTCCAGGCCGCAGCGCCGCTTTGCAGTCTCGATCAAATCAACTGCAGGCGCGCCGCCGAAAGGAATTCGCGCTTTTTCCAACAATGCCCCACATCCATTGAGGAGCCGAATGGGCAGCAGCGGCCGGATCTGCTGGAGAGTAGTGGCAGAGGTGTTCATTGGGTGAAGGCGTCCATAGTCCCGGCCGTGAGATCGATCACTATCAATTTAACGGTTATGGAAACGAGACCGGTGGTGCCAAGTCAAGCAGCGAATCACAACAGCGCGTGGTTGCGCGGTGCGAGTAATCGCATCATCATCTCTCATACAAACGGAGAAAGCCACATTCGGCGCGGGCTGTTTCTGGGGAGTTGAAGAAACTTTCCGCAACTTGAAGGGCGTTTTGTCCACAGCGGTCGGGTACGCAGGCGGGACAAAAGAGAATCCAACGTATGAAGACGTTTGCACCGACAACACTGGACATGCCGAGGTAGTGGAAGTGGAGTTCGATCCGTCGCAGATCAGTTACGACCAAGTTCTGGATGTTTTCTGGTCGAACCATAATCCGACGACTTCGAACCGGCAGGGACCAGATGTTGGAACGCAGTATCGTTCGGTGATTTTTTATCATTCGCCCGAGCAAGAGGCGGCGGCCAAATCGTCAAAAGACAAAGTAGCGAAGAGCGGTCGCTTCAATCGGCCGGTGGTAACGCAAATCGAACCCGCACCGAAGTTCTGGCGCGCTGAAGAATATCATCAGCGTTATCTGCAAAAGCGCGGCCAGTCACATTGCGCGATCTGATTGCCATCGCGAATGGGTCGCCACGTTATTCGAACCAAAAGTTTCGCGGCGGACGCCGCGGACTTCGTTCTTGGAGAGGCGCACAAGGCCATCGGCGAACGCAACGAATTCCGGATTGCGCTGTCGGGCGGGAACACGCCGCGGCCGGTTTACGCCCGGCTTGCGGCGGTCGCGCATGATCTGCCGTGGGAGTCGATTCGCATCACCTTCGCAGACGAGCGCTGCGTGCCACCGGAGGATAAGGACAGCAACTTCAGGATGGTCCGGGAAACTCTTTTGGTGCCAGCCGCGGTTCCTCAAAAATCCATTATGCGCATGCGCGGCGAAATTGATCCGCAAATCGCGGCACAGGAGTATCAAGACCGTCTCGATCTCATCGCGACTCAGCGTGGTGAACCAATTTATCGGCACGACCTGATTCTTCTTGGCTTGGGCGATGATGGTCATACGGCATCGCTTTTTCATGGAACCCCCGCATTGGAAGAAACGATACGGCGGGTCATGGCAAATTTTGTCCCCAGGTTAAACGCCTGGCGGTTGACATTCACATTTCCGCTAATTAACCACGCGCGGCACGTATTGTTCCTGGTGGACGCGACGAAAAGCCCGGGGTTAATCGAGCGCGTCTTGGCAGGCGACCGGCAGTTGCCCGCCGCGCGCGTGGATCCTTCGGCAGGAGAATTAACATGGATAATAGCGGAATAGTCGCCCGCGCTGCTGCAACATGATGCGCACGATTATTGTTACAGGTTCGGCCGGATTAATTGGCTCGGAAACGGTCAAGCGTTTCGCCGGCGAGGGCGCGCCCGTGATCGGGATCGATAACGACATGCGGGCAGAATTTTTCGGCGCCGAAGCTTCTACCAAAAAAATCCGCGACGACTTGATCGCGAATGTTCGCGGTTACGAACATCACGACCTGGATATTCGGGACGCCGCCGCAGTAATGGAGTTATTCAAACGGCATCGCGGCGCGATCGAAGCGGTCGTGCATACTGCGTCGCAACCTTCGCACGACTGGGCAGCTCGCGATCCGCAAACCGATTTTACGGTGAACGCGAACGGCACACTGAATCTGCTGGAAGCCGCGAGAAAGTTTTCTCCCGAGGCGCCGTTCATTTTTACATCGACTAACAAAGTCTATGGCGACACGCCGAATCGTTTGCCGCTGCGCGAGCTGGAGAAACGCTGGGAAATCGAGCCAGGCCACGAATACGAGCCGGGCATTTCAGAAACGATGAGCATCGATTACACGAAGCATTCCCTCTTTGGAGCGTCGAAGGTCGCCGCGGACATTCTCGTTCAGGAATACGGGCACTATTTCGGGATGCCCACGGTCTCTTTCCGTGGCGGTTGTCTTACGGGACCGGCGCATGCTGGAACGGAGCTGCATGGGTTTCTCTCCTATCTGATGATCTGCACTGTGAGCGGCAGGCCGTACCGTGTTTTTGGCTACAAAGGCAAACAGGTGCGCGACAACATCCACAGTTTCGACCTGGTCGAAGCGTTCGCGGAATTCGTTCGCGCTCCGCGCGCCGGAGAAGTCTATAACATCGGCGGCAGTCGGCACAGCAACTGTTCCATGCTTGAGGCCATCGAGATGTGCGAACAAATCAGCGGCAAAAAATTAACCTGGACCTACGAGGAAACCAACCGCATCGGCGACCACATTTGGTGGATCAGCGATGTGCGAAAGTTTCAGTCGCATTATCCAGGATGGAAATTTCGCTACGGGATGCGCGAAATTCTCGAAGAAATTTATCACGCCGTTGCGGGTTGATCCGCTTCAACGGATCAGCGCTTCAACGTTGTAACGCACTCAATATTCTTCGCCTTCATCTTCTCTTGGCGGCGCTACGCGATCATCCACGGCGTAGGCATGAAGCATTACGGCGCCGAGGTAAAAGAAAAAGAGACCGAGACCCCACCCGGCTGATGCGATGGCGGCCAGGAACACAAAGATCCCGACCGGGATCGCGCCAGCCATCCAGAGAAAGCCTGCCAAGATATGTCCCTTGTAAATGTGTCCCAAACCGGGAATCACACTCAGTATAACCGCCACTGCGTCGCTCGCTTTGCCTTCCGCAGTTTCGGTCGCCGGGCGCGTCCAATCGCACCGGTCACAGCTTTCCGCGTCCTTCGGCAAGAGATGCCCGCAGTATGGACAGGGCATTTTATCCGCCGCGTCCGGTTCGGGCCGAGTCGTCGGTGCGTCCGTGTACTCCACGCTCATGTCAAGCATTGAAGGTTCACAAGGCGCGCGGAATTCGTCAAGCAAACTTGGAGTTGGCTGCTCCCTCGTCTGTTCTATAGAATCGGCCATTAATCATTAATCGTGGTTCCACTTTCTGATATCGTAAGTTATAAGGACGAGTTCCTGCGCATTCGCGAGGTAGGCGATTGGGACAACGCGCTCAATGGTCTCCAGATTGAAAATTCAGGTCGCGTCACGCGACTCGGCGCGGCAGTCGATGTTTCGACGCGCGTTCTGACTGAGGCAGCGAAGAGAAAGGTCGATCTTTTGATCGTGCACCACGGTTTATTCTGGTCTGGCTTGCAACCAGTGAGAAGCGCGCTCCGCCGACAACTGCAGCAACAACGCACAGCTCGTCGCCGCACTTGGACTCAGGTCGGCGCAACCATTCCTGGAGGTAAAAGGCCAGCCGATCGGCCTGAAAGTGCGCGCGTCGATGCCGCGTAGCGAACTCGTTCGTAAATTGCGAACAGCATTGAATAGCCCGGTAAAGGTCTTCAATTTCGGCCCGAAGCAAACGCGCATGATCGGCATTGTGACCGGTGGCGCAGGCTCGGAAATTTACCGGGTTGGGCAGGAAAACATCGATACCTTTATCACTGGCGAAGCTCCGCACTGGGCGGCTGTTGCCGCTGAAGAGCTTGGCATGAATCTTCTGCTCGGTGGACATTACGCCACGGAGGTCTTCGGTGTGAAAGCGCTGGCTGCGCATTTGTCCAGGCGATTTAAAATTCCAAGCGAATTCATCGATTGCCCAAGCGGATTGTAGAGGCGTTTGTGCCAAACGCTTGCGCCGGTGCTTGACACAAGCACCGCCACACGTTACGCCCGCATTCGCTGGGCTATCAGATTTTCGACTTTTTCTCGAAACTTCACGCCGAAAAATCCGAAGAAGATAGTGACATGTCGGACCCGGTAAAGAATCCGGTTAGAACACGCATCCTAGTCTTGGAAGAGCATCCGCTGCTTCGCCACGGGATCATCGATTATCTCGATTCGCAGCCGGATATGATTGTCTGCGGCGAAAGGGACAATATCCGGGAGGCACGCAACAAGATCGCGGAATGCAAGCCACGGTTGCTACTGACTGCCATGCGCCTGGGTACCGGCGACAGCTTGGAATTTGTGAAGACGCTCAAGGGAGAACAACCAGGTTTGTTTATCCTTGTGTATTCTGCCTTTGAAGAAACAATCTTCGCAGAGCGCACGATGCGCGCGGGCGCAGACGGTTACGTGATAAAAAAAGCCCTCAAAAGCCACTTGCAGCCAGCTCAAGAGGCTCTTTGCGATTATGCGACTCATCAGGAGAATGAGCCAGTAATGGAGACGTCCGATCTATTTCTTGCCGTCGCAGCTCCATCTGCGTTTGGAGAGCGGCCTTTTGGCTTGGCGACCAACCATTCTCCCAGCGCCTGACGCTCAGCTGCCCTATTGCGATGAGCTGGATGACTATTCTCTGGTCGATGAACGCAACCGCGTGTTTGACGCTCGCGGGATTCTATTGCGTGGTCTGGTCCAAACAGCGCGAGAACTCTGTGCATTTGCTATTTTCGAGCAGCGCTATCGCGGCGGCGGCCATCGCCGCGTTCGAGTTAGCGATGATGCATGCCGAGACAGTCGAGCAATACCAAGCACTCGTGCGCTGGATACACGTGCCAGTGTGGGCGCTCATTGTCTCATTCGTCATCTTCGTGCGACTCTA
>QHOV01000050.1 GCA_003218885.1 Verrucomicrobiota bacterium
CGATGTGGACTGCGCCGGTGCCACTGTCCATCGTCACAAAATCGGCAGTCAGCACGATAGCGTCACGATCGAGAAATGGATGGCGCGCTTTGATCTTAGCAACCTTCGCGCCGGGAAATGACGCGAGCGGTTCACCCGTCGGATGAAAGTTTGTGTTTGCGGAAAATTGCGGGACTAATTTCGCGGCGAGAAGCAAGGTCTCCGTCGCACCGTTACGTGAGAATTTCTGAACCACGTACGCTTCGTCAGGATCAACGGCGATAGCCAAATTCGCCGGCAACGTCCATGGTGTCGTGGTCCAGATAGCGATGCTCGCGTTGTCTTTCCACTCACCACTCGCGATCGGAAATCGGACGTAAACCGCGGTGTCGTCGCGCTCCTGATATTCCACTTCGGCTTCGGCCAGCGCGGTTTGCGCGCCCGTGCTCCAGAAAACTGGCTTCTGCGCCTGGTAAACCAAACCTTCCTCTACGAACACAGCAAACGCGCGAAGAATCTCCGCTTCGTATTTGGGATCCATCGTCAGATATGGATTTTCCCAATCGCCGAAAACGCCGAGCCGCTTGAATTGCTCGCGCTGGATGCCTATGAATTTTCGCGCAAACGCTTCGGATTTTTTCCGGACCTCCAACGGAGAAAGCGCCCGCGATTCCTTTACCACTTTGTATTCGATTGGAAGGCCGTGACAGTCCCAGCCAGGGACGTACGGCGCGTGCTTGCCCAGCATCGTTTGCGATTTCACGACGAAATCTTTTAGAATTTTATTGAGCGCAGTGCCCATGTGGACATCGCCGTTGGCGAAAGGCGGACCATCATGCAGGACAAACAGTTCTCGATTCTCTCGCGATTTCTGAATTTGCCGGTACAGGTGCGTCTCCTCCCATGCCCGGAGCATCTCCGGCTCGCGCGCGGCAAGGTTCGCCTTCATCGGAAATTCTGTCCGCGGGTGGTTCAGAGTGTGGCACGCGACGCTAACATCCGTCAACTGGCGAAGCAACGTAGTGACCACTACGGAAACCGGCGAAACCACGATGTTGTTTACAGCTGTCCGTTAGTGAAAGTTCTTCCATGCGCAGGCTGCTGTCTGTCTATTTGACCACATCCTTGTTGATCGTTCTTGGCGGATGCAGACAGCGGCAAAGCCTGTCAATCACACGCGACGCCTGCAGCCTTGTATCCAAAGAGGAGGTCGAATCGGTTCAGGCAGCGCCGGTCAATCAGACAAAGAGCAGCGAACACTCAGATGGAGTTTTCCTTGTTTCCCAATGTTTCTATACCGCGGCGGAATTCAGCAAGTCAGTGACTCTGGCACTCGTACAATCTGACCAGAAGCAAGGCAGCAAGCGTAATCCAAAAGATTTTTGGAAAGAAAAGTTTGATCCGTACGAAAACGAAGAACCCAAGGCGAAGAGCGGCGACGAGAAGGAGCAAGGCTCCGCGCCGAAAAAGATCGAGGGCCTAGGAGACGATGCTTATTGGGTCGGCAATCGGTTCGGGGGCACTCTTTATGTGCTAAAGGGAGATGCATTCATCTCGATCGGCCTCGGCGGAACGGACGACGAAGATACCAAACTGAAGAAGTCCAAAGTTCTCGCCCAAAAAGCGCTTCAACGCTTGTAGCTTCTGAACAAAAAATCGTGTTCGGTGAGGCGACCGCGCACGCCTATTTCCCCGAATCTTAGAGCAGAATTTACAAAGGTTCTGCCTATGAAAAAGATTTCTTCCCCTTCAATGACCGCGCGCGCCACTATCGGCGCGCTTTTTTTTGTTACGGGTATTTTCCTGATTGTATTTGGGTTCTTCGCGGCCCGCCTACACTCAGCGCAGCCCAGTTCCGGAACGCTTAATCCCGGCGGACCACAACTAAATTGGGTCGGCACGGCAGTTGGCGGCGGTTCGCTGGACGAAAGCACCTGTGTTGAAGGCGTAAACTGCGACACGTTCATCCTGACGCTATCCGGCACGCCAACTAACTGGAGTGGCCTTAAGGCGCGGATTGTCGTCAGTTGCGCCGATCCTTCCGGGCTCAGCGACTACGACGTGTATGTTCACAAGGGCGACAACTCGGGACCAATTGTCCCCGGTGGCGAGTCGGCCCATGGTGGAACGCCTCCGGAAATTGTTGATCTTGATCCGAGCAATCCGGATATCGGCACCGGTCAGTTTTCTGTCCACGTCGTTTATTTTAGCGCCTTTGCGGGCTTCCAGTACTCCGGCAGCGCGAGTGCGGTGTCTGCTTCAGCGGGAACCGCGTTAGCTCCTTCGGCGCCCCAGGATCGAGGTCCAAAGATCGGTTTTCAGAATTTCGAGGCGCCTGGGACGTTGGTGCAGGTTACCGACAGCAGTCAGGGGCCCACGGTGCACACGGTCGAATATATAGCACACGATGCGGGTGAACCCTCCATCGGCGTCAATTGGAATTCACCAAACTCAGGAAGCGGTGTTACGAATTTTCAGTCGGACCTCCAAACGCTCTTTATAAAGTTCGACGATAGTTGTCCCGCAAACGGCCAGAGTGCAACTTGGTATAACAGTCCCGCCCCAACATCGCAGTTCGTTGATTCCGATCCCATCGGCTTCACCGATCGTCAGACTGGCCGCGTGTTTGCAGGAGAACTCACACTTACGTCGCCGACGTGCAAAGTTTCGTTCACCGATACCGACGGTCTCGATCCGTTGGGTCAGCCCAGCTATGCCGGCTGGTCACCAAGTTCTGGACCGCTCGGATCCGGGATTGATCATGAGACGATCGGCGGCGGACCATATCACGCGCCTGCTCCGCCTCACGGCCCATACCCGAATGCAGTTTATTACTGCTCGCAAGACTTGGTCACTGCGTTTTGTCTGCGCAGCGACGACGGCGGCGCCACGTATGGTCCACCAGTGCCAACCTACACGTCGCAATGCGGCGGATTGCACGGGCACGTTAAAGTCGCACCTGACGGAACAGTTTTTCTTCCCAATAACAGCTGCGGTGGAGCCGGAGCCGTGGTCGTCTCGGAAGACAACGGCTTAACCTGGAGCATACGTCCGGTCCAAAACGCAAGCAGCCAGACCCGCGCTAACGCGAATCTTCAAGATCCAGCTGTTGGAGTCGACAGCAACGGCAAGGTCTATTTCGCAATGTCCAGTAGCACAGTAGCTGGCAGCGCTACTGGTGGTTCCAACGCGATCGTGGCGACATCCACGGACCGCGGCCAGACGTGGCAGAATATCTATGACGTCGGCGCAGTTTACGGTCTGAAGAACATTGCTTTCCCCGCGGCAGTAGCAGGCGATGCCGGCCGCGCCGCAGTAGCTTTCTACGGTTCGACTACGTCGGGCGACGGTTCGGCGAATAGCTTCACTGGTATTTGGCATCTTTACGTTGCAAATACATTCGATGGAGGACTGCATTGGACCACTACCGATGTCACACCAAAGGATCCAATGCAGCGCGGTTGCATCTGGAGTCACGGTGGCGCCGATATTTGCCGCAATCTGCTCGACTTCTTCGACATGACAGTCGACAAGCAGGGCCGCGTGCAGGTTGGGTACGTTGATGGATGCACCGACGGAGCGTGTGTTCAGGCAGCTTCTACAGCCAAGGGCAACGCTTACACGGCCAGAGGCGTAATCGCGCGACAATCGAGCGGACGCCGGCTCATTGCCAGCTTCGATCCGCCGAATCCGCTACACGCGAGATCGGCGCCGGGCATGCCGTCGGTGACGGTACGCCGAGTCAACTCGGTTGTTCATCTCGCCTGGTCCGAGGCCGACACAGGTAATGCCAACATCACCAGCTATCGAATCATGCGAGGCATTGCTAGCGGCGCTGAGACTCTGCTGACGAGCGTTTCGGGAAATCAGGCAACCTATAACGACACTACTGCCACCGACCCCACCAAAACATATTACTACAAGGTGCTCGCAGTAAATGGGGCTGGCACCTCATGCGGAAACAACGAAGTCGCGGCTCCGTATGTCGGCGATACGTGTACTGGCTTGATTGTTCAAAAGACACCGCCGGGGCATCCGGAACAACCGCTCCAGGGTCTAGCGCCCGCTTCGCTCGCTGTCGACTATGTTGCCGTCGCTGAGCCACCCGGGACAAACAACCTGATGCTTAAGATGAAAGTCACCAGCCTGGCAAATGTACCGCCGAACAGCAGATGGAGAGTTGTGTGGAACTCGTACGCTGCGCAATCATACGATCCGGCGGCCGAGCAATTCTACGTCGGCATGAGGACGGACCAAAACGGAACACCTAGTTTTGAGTATGGGACCATTGCTACCGCGGTCGTCGGTCTGGTTATTGGCGTTCCAACAGAAACTCCCATAGGACCATTAACCGGAAGCAGCTTTAACGCCGATGGAACCATCACGCTGATCGTACCGAAATCCGTAGTTGGCAGCCCGGCTCCGGGCGACTTGCTCGGAGCTGTCAACGGAAGGACGTTTACCGGCGACACACCAGAGACTCAAAACCTGGAGCGCTCAACTCTCCTGGTAGACCACACCTTCGTTAAAGGCCAGCGCGACAACGGACATCCGGCCGCCACGTACACTGTCGTAGGCAACGTATCTTGCGGACCGTAATGTTTCAGGCGCTGGCGCGGTCATGCGATTAACGGGCGGATAGGGACGGTGATCTCGCAGCCAGCGCTGCGGCGGCGCACAATCCCAAAATCTGTTCTGAGCGTCCACCGCATATGGATCGATGCGTCGATCTGTCGAAAGTTTGTCAGTGGCGCGACTCAATAACATGACAAGACCTGAGCAATCGCGAAAATCGCTGCGCATTTTTGTTCTTGCAGACACGCACAATCGTTTGCCAGAAAGTGCGAAACAGATGGCCAAGGATGCAGATGAGATCTGGCACCTTGGAGATGTTTGTGCCGAACTGATTCTTGACGAACTCCGCGCCATCGGGCCGCGCGTCACGCTTGTGCGCGGAAATTGCGACAGCAATTTTGAATGGCCGTTGGTTGTCGATCTCGTGCGCTGCGGGTTGAAATTTCGCCTGCAACACGTTCCGCCCGATGAACCGCCAGACGATGTCGATGTTCTATTGCACGGTCACACGCACGTCCCGCGAAACGAAAGACGCGGGAAGGTTCTGTTTCTCAATCCCGGCTGCGTGGCCCGGCCCAACCGCGGCTCGCTGCCGAGCGTAGCCTGGCTTGAAATCGCGGATGGAAAAATCAATTGGAAGCTCGTCCCGCTCCGCTGACTTCAAAGTGAAAACGCATCGGCAACCAATTGGGCCTGTTCGCGCTTGTGGCGAGCGAGCGCGCCGACAGCGGGGCTGGCACTCGCTTCGCGGCCGGCGTACGCGATTTCGGTGCAGAAACTGCTGCGCAATCGCGGTTCGATGAACGTCCATGCGCCCATGTTTTGCGGTTCTTCCTGGCACCAGACGAACTTCGCGCTCTTCGGAAATGGCTTGAGCATTTCGCGCAGCCTTTTTTCCGCGAGTGGATAAAGCTGCTCGATGCGAATAATCGCTGCGTCGTCAATTTTGCGCTCGGTGCGATACTTCAGCAGGTCGTAATACACTTTGCCCGAGCAAAAGATGATCCGCTTCGCTTTGTCGATCGGACCAGCTTCGGGCGCGCCGAGAATTTCTTCGAACCGTCCGTGGATGAATTCTTCGGCAGGCGAAGAAGCAAACTTCGCGCGCAACAGACTTTTCGGCGTCGCGATGATGAGCGGCTTAATGAACTCGCGCTTCATCTGGCGCCGCAGCACATGAAAATACTGCGCGGCAGTCGTGAGATTACAGACTTGAATGTTATCCTCGGCGCACGCTTGCAAAAAGCGTTCCAGCCGAGCGCTCGAGTGTTCCGGCCCCTGGCCTTCGTAGCCGTGCGGCAGCAGAAGCACAATTCCGCTGGGCCGTTGCCACTTCGATTCCGCTGAAACGATAAATTGATCGATGATAGTCTGCGCGCCGTTGGCGAAATCACCGAATTGTGCTTCCCACAGGCAAAGCATTTTTGGATAATCGAGTGAATAGCCGTAATCGAACCCGAGCACAGCAGCTTCCGAGAGCGGGCTGTTGTAAATGCAGATGCGCGCCTGTTTTTGGGCCAGGTGCATGAGCGGCACATAGGCTCTGCCCGTCTTCGCGTCATAAAGGACCGAGTGCCGGGTGCTGAAGGTCCCGCGCGAACTATCCTGACCCGACAATCGGACTGGAATCCCTTCCAGAAGGAGCGATCCGAACGCCAGCGTTTCGGCGTAATGCCATTCGTAGGCGCCGCCTTCTTCGAAGACTTTGCGCTGATGATCGAGAACGATGCGTTTGATCTTCGGCTGAACTTCGAAGCCCTCCGGAATACGGGTGAGCCCATCGACGATGGTCTTGAGAGTTTTCTCACTGATGGCCGTCGGCTCGGAGGTGCTTGTGTATTCGGGTTGAAAAATCGCCGTCGATTCCCGGAACTTCGCTTTCTCGCTAGCCTTTCGTTTTTCGATGGTCTTGACTTCGTCCCGCGTCATTTCCAACCGCAAAGCGAACTCGGTTTCCAGCGAGGCTGCGTCGTCTTCGCTGAGTGTTCCGGCTTCGAGCAACTCGCGCTTGTAAAGCTGCGTGACCGAGGGCCGCTTCTCGATCTTTGCGTACAGGTCGGGCTGGGTAAATGAGGGTTCGTCGCCTTCGTTGTGGCCATAGCGGCGATAGCAATACAGATCGATCACTACGTCGCGCCCGAACTGCTGGCGAAAATCAAATCCCAAATCGCTGACAAATTTCGCTGCCAGCGGATCGTCGCCATTCACATGAAAAATCGGCGACTCGATCATCTTGGCGACGTCGGTAGCATAGTGAGATGACCGCGCATCTTTGGGAAGCGTGGTAAATCCGATTTGATTGTTCACTACGATGTGAACCGTCCCGCCGGTGCTGTAACCGTGTAATTGCGATAGATTCAGCGTCTCGGCCACGATCCCCTGCGCAATGAAAGCCGCGTCGCCATGCACCAGCAACGGCAAGACTTTTCGCCGATGCTCGGTATCTCCACGAATTCGTTGCCGGGCGCGCGCTTTTCCTTCGACAATGGGATCGACGGCTTCCAAATGACTCGGGTTTGAAGAGAGGCGAATCTCGATCTCGGCGCCGGAAGTGAGTTTACGCACCGAGTGGTAGCCGAGGTGGTATTTTACGTCGCCATCGCCAGCCACCAAATCGGGAATGTAATTCTCGCTGAACTCGGTGAAGATTACCCTGAGCGATTTGCGCAAAAAATTCGCCAGAACATTGAGCCGGCCGCGATGCGCCATGCCCATGCATATTTCTTCGACGCCGCCTTCCGGGCATTTGTGCAGGATGGTATCGAGAATTACCATGAGCGATTCCGCACCCTGGAGCGAGAAGCGCTTCTGTCCCACATAACGCGTGTGCAAAAAAATCTCGAACGATTCGGCTTCGAGCAGCGCGCGCAACAACGCCACCTGAACGGCGCGCGGCGTCGAATGTTTGTGCGGCCGCGTCTCCAGCCGCTTGCGAATCCATTCGCGCACACGCGGATCCTGGATGTGCATGAATTCCGAGCCGATAGAATCAGCATAGATTCTCTCCAACCTGGCGATCATTTCGCGCAACGTCATCGACCGATTGTCGAGGAAAAATTTCGATGACACCCGCAGATCGAGGTCGGACTCGGCGAAGCCGAACTCGCTCAGGTTGAGCAAAGGATTTTTCGGCGGCGTTTCTGCCAGCGGATCGACGCGTGCTATGGTATGCCCCAGCGAGCAAAACGCGTACACGAGGCTATCGACGCGCGTTTGCAACGCCGCTTCGCGCGCTTCAGCCTCTGCTGCGTCCGTCCCGTCGCGTTGTGGTAGATTCCCAAGCTCAAACCCTTCAAAGAAGGCCGACCATCCGGAATCAACCGACTCAGGATTTTCCTGCCAGCGGCGGTAATTCTCCTCGATCAGATCCAGATTTGCGCGAGCATCAATTGGTGTACGCATAGCAAATTTAATCTGCGACGATTAAGCGGCGCGGCAAGTTGACAGTCAGAAGACGGCTTCGTTATTTGCTGCGGATATGACTGCGAGGGAGAACTATCCTTTTTCGATCGCGC
>QHOV01000051.1 GCA_003218885.1 Verrucomicrobiota bacterium
GATTGCGGCTAACAAATCCGTAATCCCGCGGCCATGTTCGGCGCTGATCGACAAACTCAGTTCGAAGCCTAATGAATCGAATTCTGCCGCCAGCGGCTCATGTTTTTCATGGTCGATTTTGTTAATCACGAGCACGACCGGTTTTTGCCATCTACGCAGCATGCGCGCCAGGTCTTCATCGATCGGCGATAAACCTTCCTTTGCATCGACAACGAAAAGTAGAAGATCGCTGTCGCTCAGCGCTTCCTGTGCGGCGCGACGCACTTGCGCGCTCAATTCAAGTTCGCCCACGCCAAAGACACCACCAGTGTCCCACACTGTGAACGGCCGCGCGCCGCGAGTGCAAATCGTAGAAATCCGGTCGCGTGTGATTCCGGGTTGATCATGAACGATGGCAATCTTCCGGCCGACCAGGCGATTAAATAACGCCGACTTGCCCACGTTGGGCCGACCGACGATTGCAACGTTGGGAAGATTGTTCGCGGCATTGTTCATCGGGCGGGGACGCCGGGCTCACTGTTTTGTTGCATGCGCGTGGCCTTCGGCCTGCAACTGGTGCACCCCGTCTGTGACGTAAACGATTCCTGAAATGAATGTGAACACTCCGGCCGCGATCACTACGTAGAGCAGAGGAACAAATCGCAGTTGCAGCATCACCCAGCCAATGGCGACCATCTGCAAAACGGTCGCCACTTTTCCGGTCCAATTTGGTTTCACCTGCACTTTGCCATTGAGCAAATACAGGATGATTGCGCCCACGAGAATCACAGCATCACGTGAGATGACGAGAACAGGAAACCATGCCGGGAATCTTCCGTAATCGGGATCGATGTCGCTCCAATTGCTGATGCTCAGCGTAATAATGCCACTCAAAAGCAGGCCCTTATCGGCGAGGGGATCGAGAATAACTCCCAGCGAACTCCTTTGGTTGTAGCGGCGCGCGACGTAGCCATCCAAACCATCGCTGACTGCAGCCATCAGGAAAATGGCAATTGCACTAAAACGCATCCATTCGAGCGGCGCGCCGCGCTGAATGCTTTGGCCGTAATAAATCGCCATCGTAACAAAAGCCGGAATCATCAGAATCCGGACGACGGTGATTTTGTTTGCTGTAGTCATGGCGGTCAGCAAAGTTCAAACCGCCATTGGAACTTGCAAGGCAATTTGGCCGTGCACGGCAATCACGCTGTCATCTTGAGGCTAAGATTGAGCAAACGATTAGCCCTTTTTCGCTATCGCACCGGCGGGCGCTGCTTCAGAGGGGATTCTAAATCCTTCGATTTGCTTTTTGATTTCGTTGGCGAAAGCCGCCGCGCCGCCACCGTTTACAACCCGGTGATCAAATGTGAGCGAGAGCGTAATTACCTCGGCGCTTTCGTTTCTGTTTTTGTTAGGAATTAATTCGCGATGGGCAGTGCCGACGAAAAGCGTGCCGACCGACGGCGGCACAACAATCGGTGCACCCGCTTTCACTCCAAACGCGCCGAGACTTGTGATCACCACAGGTGCGTTCATGGCGTCAAGGCGGCCGCCGCGCGTAGCAGCAACCGTTTCGTTGTAAAGCTTTACGAACTCCAGCCAGCTTTTTTTGTTTGCATTTGTGATCACTGCAGTCGCTAGGCGATCACCTTCGAGCGCAACCGCAACGCCCAGATCGAAATCGTCATTTTGCACAATCTGATCGTCTTCGAGAATCAGCCGGCGAAAAGGCGCATGTTTTTCCATCGCGCGCACGACGCACCACGCGATCATTACGGAAGGGGAGGGGGCATGCTTCGACTCTTTCTTTTTCGCTGCCTCGCGGGCTTCCTGAATGGCGTCCCAGGGCGCGTCGATTTGCAGGTTGGCTGGAATAACCCGGCTGAGCTTGCGCGTGATCGTGGGCGAAAGCGCCGGCTCAATGTTGTAGTGACGTGCGTGTCGCCCGCGATCACTAGGCTCCGCAGCCGACGCGGCTGCCTCTACAGTCTTTCCCTCTGCTGAAACTTCAGCCACGTGAAATTGATCCGCAAGCGACGCTTCGTCGGTGAAAAGTGTGCCGAGCTCCTGACCGATCTCGACCGTGTCGCCGACTTTCGTTTTCCATTCGCCCATTATTCCGGCAAACGATGATTGGATCGGATACACCGCTTTGTCGGTTTCGACTTCGCACAGTTCGTCATCGAGCGCGACGGGATCGCCCGGTTTTTTCAGAAGGGAAACAATTTTTGCGTTGCGAATTCCTTCGCCCATCACGGGAACGGTGATGCTTTGCACACGTCGGCTGGCGATGTCTGCTGTAGGTCGGGGCGCTGATGCCGGCCGAATAAATTCCGGTTCTGGTGCAGCGCGGCCGCGGTCAACGCCCGCGGCTACAACTGCGCGTTCATGTTTGGTGGCAACTGAACGCCTGATCGCAGCGACAATGCGTTCCACGTCTGGCAATGCGGCGTACTCGTAGATCGGATTGTACCCGATCATGACATTGGCTTTGCTGACGAGAATCGGCGGACTGATCAGTTCATTCCAGAGTTCGGGTGTGCTCGTGACGTGGGAAATAATCATTTGCCCGACGCTGCAGTTCTCAGTGTCTTCTTGCACGACAATCAGCCGTCGAGTCTTGTGCACTGAATCTTCGATCGCGGTCTTGTCCCATGGGACAATCGAGCGCAGATCAATCAGCTCGACGCTGATTTCATTGTCGATTTTCGCAATTGCTTCGAGAGATTTTTCGACCGTATTTCCCCAGGCGACCAGCGTCGCGTCAGAGCCGTTCGTGCATTGACGCGCACGCCCGAGTGGAACGGCCCGGATTGGCTTTGCGTATTCGTGTTCGGCCCAGAGCAAATGCTTTGGAATTAAGAAAATCACGGGGTCTTCACCGTGCATTGCCGTCCAGAGTAATCCCGCGGCGTCTGCAGGCGTGCTGGGAATTACAACGTTTAGGCCGGGATAATGCGCGAGCGCCGATTCGTTTGCCTGGCTGTGCCACAAGCTTCCGCCCGGCAAGTACGCGCCATAAGGGGCATAAATCACGGCCGGACACTTCCAGTTTCCGAATGATCGCCAGCGCAAATTCGAGATGTTGGTAACCAGCTGATTGAAACCCGGATAAAGGAAATCGATGAATTGCAGCTCGAAAACGGGGCGCTTTCCGTACGCGGCCAAGCCGCAGGCGACTCCGAGAATGGTCGATTCAGCAAGGGGCGAATTAAAGACTTGTTTCGGAAACTCGCTCGAAAGCTTTTGCGTGAGACGGAACACGCCACCTTTTGGATCTTCAATGTCCTCGCCGAAGAGAATTCGTCGCGGATCTTCCTCCAACCCCGCGCGCAAGGTTTTGTTCACCGTATCGCCAATCCGATATTTCCTCGGCGGCAGGATTTCTTTCTCGATCTTTGGCGGCGATTTGGTGACGTTGGCGAGAAGCTCGTTAGGCGAGGGGTCCTCGGCCTTTTCGGCCTCGTTGTATTCGCGACGAATGCGCTCCTTAATTTCGCTGTCGAGCTTGGCAAATTCCTCTGTGGTAATGATGCCTTCCTCGATCAGTTGATCCTTCCAGCACTTGAGCGGATCGAATTTTTCGAGCTCCCGCAGTTCTTCCTCCCTGCGATAGAGTTTTTGATCGTCGGAACTGGTGTGACTGGAGAGCCGCTCCATCTTGATCCAGAAAAAGAACGGCCCGCCGCCGGCGCGGATCTTGTCGAACGCTTCGGCTGTCGCGTCATAAACCTGTTGCACATTTTGTCCATTAATTTGGCGCCAGTTCTCTGAATCGAGAACATTCAACGCGAGCGGATTTGTCTTCCGCGTGGGCATGCTGATGCCGTACGCGTTATCTTCGACGAGAAAGAGCAGCGGCAGTTTCTTCTCTTTGGCGAAACAGATCGCTTCAAAAAAATCTCCTTGCCGAGTGGCGGCGTCACCCACCGTGGTCACGACCAGATCTTTTTTGCCATCGAGCTTAATGCCCCAGGCGATGCCGCAGGCGGGAAGCAGTTGCGAACCGGTCGGCGTGGGCACACTCCAGATGTGCAGGTCCGCATTGCTGTAATGCGACGGCATCTGGCGCCCACCGCTCCCGGTGTTTCTCTTGGCGAAATATTCGAGTCCCAGCTGGCGGGTCGTCATGCCGCGCCCGAGCACGAGCCCGCGGTCGCGATAATACGACACGATGTAATCGCCGGGTTCCATTTGCATGGAGACTGCCGCCAGCGCCTCGTGACCCATTCCGGAAACGTGAAAATGTCCCTTGCCCTGACGAATCAAGTTCTGCTCGCGCAAATCCGCATGGCGACTTTCCAGCATCGTGGTTAAGAGCCGCAGCTTATCTTCTTTGCTAAGGGCGGACATACGGTTGACTTTACATCGCGCTTGTAGATCGACAATCGGGCGGATTTGCTTCGGATAAGAAATCTAGATGCACTCGGCAATAGCAAAATCGCAGCGGAGCAGGGGAGTGATCGACCGTTACCGTGAATTTCTCCCAGTCTCTGCCTCGACGCCGATTGTCTCCCTGGGCGAGGGGAACACACCGCTGATTTATTGTCAGCGATTAAGCAAGCGGGTTGGCCGCGACTGTAGGGTCTTTGTTAAAAACGAAGGAGTCAATCCGACGGGCTCGTTCAAGGATCGCGGCATGACCGTGGCCGTGTCCAAATCGCTCGAGCGCGGCGCGAATGCGATCATTTGCGCGTCAACCGGAAACACCTCGGCGTCGGCATCCGCTTATGCGGCGCGGGCAGGAATTTTGTGCATCGTGATTTTGCCCGCGGGAAAAATCGCGACGGGAAAATTACTGCAAGCTTTCGTTTACGGAGCAAAAATCGTCGCTATCGATGGCAATTTTGATGCCGCCCTGCGAATCGTGCGCGACCTCGGTGAAAGCGGCGATTTCGCCATTGTAAATTCCATCAATCCAGACCGGATCGCGGGACAGAAGACCGCGGCGTTTGAGATTGTCGATGAAATGGACGAAGCGCCCGATTTTCATTTGCTGCCGGTTGGCAACGCGGGAAACATCACTGCGTATTGGGCAGGATACAGGGAATATCAGGTATACGAAAGATCGACAAAATCACCGGTAATGATTGGTTTTCAAGCCGCTCGTGCCGCGCCGATTTTTTACAATCGCATCATCGAAAAACCAGAAACGATCGCATCTGCAATTCGCATCGGAAATCCCGCAAGCTGGAAACAGGCGCGCGCGGCAATCGCCGAATCACGCGGAGCGATAGATGTGGTGAGCGACGAAGAAGTTGTCGCCGCCCAGAACTGGCTGGCACAACAGGAAGGAATTTTTGTGGAACCGGCGAGCGCAGCGTCAATTGCAGGGCTTTTCAAATGCTGCGAGTCACATGAAGCGGCGTACTCATTCCAAAAAATTCCTGAGGCGAGTCGGATAGTTTGCACAGTCACAGGGCACGGCTTGAAAGATCCCGACGCGATTATCGAGCGAATGGAAGAACTAAAACCGTTAGCCGCGACTACGAACGATGTGCGACGCGCAATTGGGTAATAGCCAACGCTCGAAAACCATCGCTGTTCGTGTTTTCTTCGATTTAATTTTTATCTGACATGCGTTTGGTAGTTCAAAAGTATGGCGGCACTTCCGTTGGGACGCCGAAGCGAATCTGCAAGGTCGCGCGCCGACTCCTTGAAACACAGCGCGAGGGCTGTCAGGTCGTGGCCGTCATCTCTGCGATGGCGGGCGTGACCGATAACCTGCTCAAGCTCGCACACCAGGTATCGCCGCATCCGACAAAGCGCGAGCTCGACATTTTGCTATCGACCGGCGAGCATGCCGCTACTGCGTTCACCGCCATGGCGGTGAACGCACTTGGCGGGCGAGCCATTTCGCTGACCGGTGCGCAGGCGGGAATTCTAACTGACCGCAACCACGCCACGGCGCGAATCGCGAACATCAGTCCAAAGCAAATTCACGGACTGCTATCGGACGATTACCTCGTGATCGTCGCTGGATTTCAGGGGCAGACTTCAGAAGGTGAAACAACTACGCTGGGACGCGGCGGCTCAGACTTAACGGCGATTGCGCTGGCCGGCGCATTGAACGCAGATGCGTGTCAGATCTTCAGCGACGTCGATGGAGTTTTCACCTGCGACCCGCGAATTGTGAAAGAGGCAAAAAAACTGCACGAGATCGCTTACGAAGAATTGCTCGAAATGGCCGGTAGCGGCGCGAAGGTAATGCAATCGCGGGCTGTAGAATTTGCGAAAAAGTTCGGCGTCGAATTCGAGGTGCGCTCGAGCTTCACCAAGGCCGGGGGAACAATCGCGAAGGAAGAAAGTGCCGGCATGGAAGATGTAGTGATTCGCGGGATCAGCCTCGATCGCCACCAGGCGAAACTCACCATCGCAGGAGTGCCCGACAAGCCCGGAATCGCGGGCCGAATTTTCTCCAACGTCGCCGCGGCGCACATCGTCGTGGACATGATTGTGCAAAATGCGTCGATTAGCGGAACGACCGATGTTTCATTCACGATTCACGAGGACGAACTGGAGAACGCCCGTAAAATCCTGATGCCGGTAGTTGGAGAGATAGGCGCGAAACGTTTGAATACATCAAGCGGCGTGGCCAAGCTGAGCGTGGTTGGAATCGGGATGCGATCGCACTCGGGCGTCGCGGCACGGATGTTCGAGTGCCTGGGCCGTGGCGAGATCAATATTCAACTGGTTTCCACGTCCGAAATCAAGATCGCGGTCGTAATCGACGAAAAAGATGCAGAGCGCGCAGCGCGCCTTATACACAGCGAGTTCGGTCTGGCTCGATTGATGTCCGCCGCCGCTGCGACGCAGCCGCTGACGTAAAGCACACTAACGTAGATCGATTAGCGCGTTTTCACCGGATTAACATAGAATTCCGGCACGCCCTTGGTCGTCTATATTGGCTTGCTTCCAAACGGTGCCGTCCTCAAGCTTGATCAGCGTACGGCCCTTGAGACCGGCAAAAGAACCGTCGACCCGACTTACAACCGGCTCCCTATTGAAGAATGATTTCTTAACTTCTTTCGTAACCCTCTGTTCGGTCTTTTTTTCAGTGGTTTCTCGATATCCCTGTAGCCAGGCATCGAGCTTTTGCAGCTCTTCCGGCGATAGTTTGTTCAAACCTGCCGCCTTGAATTCTTCCGGCGACATCATCTCCTGGATACTCCCGGAGATGGGCTCCTGAGCTGCCTTGGATCGTCCTGAGGAACTAAAAATCAGCAGTAAGCTAAGCAGGCACGGGATCCAAAGGCTGCGCAAAAATTTCATTGTGCGATGGGACGTGAAATCGAATTTCGCGGATGCTAACACTCACCACTGCAACGTCAAGGGGCACGCTAATGGGTGTCTCGCGCGCCGATTGAGCTTGCGGCGACCAAAAAGCATTCCTGGGGAGATGCAGAGGGGTGCAAAGCATGGCAGCTCGGCTCGTTCTAACAACATCAGACAATATATGTCATATAAAATCGGAGGGTGTTGGTGCTGATTGACGCGGCACCAGCACCAATCGGAGGCGGTTGTGAGTCTGATTCGCCTATCACCTCGAATTTTGTTCTTGACATTCTTAGGTCACTTTTCTTAAGTAAACACCCTTACTTCCCCCCTTACATGAAGAATCTCGGTCTGCGTAGTCCGTTCGATAAGGTCGCCGGCCTGGTCTATTTTGCTCGAATGGTCGATCAAATCCGAGCTCACGCCCACGGGAAGCTGCCTCCAGAGTATCAAGCGAACCTTGGAAAAGGTCTCGACGAACAGTGCGCAAATTTTCTCGGCGTCACCTACAATCTAGTGGTCCGGTATGTAAACGAAGGTCTATCCGATGAAGCGATTTTGGAATCGTGTTTTAGCATGGGGCATCGCCCATCCGAAGCTGAAATTTACATGTGGAACGAATTCATGCTTAAACGAGGCTGGCACGATGACGCTTCCCGGACGCTAAAACAGTTAAAAAGAGAAGAAGGCCTGGTTGCCAGGTCGGAGGTTGAGACGATGTTCCAACTCATCGATGCCGCTGAAGGGCGCCCACCGCATCCCAACCATTACGATGGCTCGTGTCTCGACCAAATATCTTTAGTCGTGGGTGGCCGGCGTCACTCGCCGCCGTCCTCATATGAAACCCGTGAACTGTTCGCTCCCACGCCCGGGTACGTAACGAACGGATTACAACAAGCGCGCGCATTTCCGCTTGCTCTCGATTAGCCGTGTCACTACAAAGGCCGCGTCCCCAGAACCCCTAGGCGGTTCGGGGGGAACAGTCACCAAAAATAAGCGCGGAAGCTTCGTGTGATCCAATCTGCTGCTAGTTGCGCCTTCTGGAACCGTGACTGAGCTTATTCTCGTTAGTCGCAGAAAGACATGATGCAGACCGGCCTTGATAATAAAGTTGGAGACTGGCGGAGCAATATCTTTTTCTTTTGGCTCAGTATCGTCGGAACTGATCCGCACTAATGTCTCTACACAACCCTAGATTTTCCTTTTTACTCATCTTGGTTGTGTCACTTACAGGCGGCGCGCTGGCGCAGCCACCAAACAAACCAAACGCCTCGACGGCCACCCCGATTGCGCGACTCGAACTTCCTCCCGATCAAACGCCATACGCCCCGCCGTCTTCTAGACAATCGCCAGCAACGGAGAATTCGGCTGCAGCGTCTTTTGACCACGTTGTTGAGCTCTATATGTCGGGTCAAATCGCCGGGTGCTTCGGATTTATTCGTTCAGGCCCAGGATAGTTGATAGTCCATGCCGTTCGCTATCGGGCATGGAAAGATCAAGAGGCACGGTAAAC